>NZ_JBHXNY010000001.1:0-265558 GCF_042719275.1 Nocardioides sp. NPDC058538
GTTGATAGGCCGGAGGTGTACAGCAGTGATGCCCAGCCGACCGGTACTAATAGGCCGAGGGCTTATCTTTCATAAACCCTCAACAAAAACAACAAACGAAGACCGTCAAGTCTCGCGTCCACAACCAACTGTTGTAACACAGGTTTGGTCACCCCGATAGTGGTGATCTCTAGAGTTACGGCGGCCATAGCGAAGGGGAAATACCCGGTCCCATCCCGAACCCGGAAGTCAAGCCCTTCAGCGCCGATGGTACTGCAACCGAGAGGTTGTGGGAGAGTAGGACGCCGCCGGACATATCTTTGCGCAGGGCCACCTCTTCGGAGGTGGCCCTGCTGCCATTTGTAGTCATTTCCGATGCGCTGTGTCGAGCCGTCGAGGTGCGCCGTATCGGGACCGTCGAGACGATTATCGGGCCCTCTTCGCGCCACGCCCGGTTGACGTGGGCTGCCATGCGAGGTCCAATGTCATAGTTGCAGTCCGTACCAACAACACCTCGAACAAGGAGTTCCCATGGTCAAGAAGCTGCTCATCGCCGCCGTCGTTGCCGTGGGTCTCGGCGTGGCCATCAAGCTGGTCACCAGCCGCTGATCCAGAGCTTCTCCAGCTGCCCGGCGCCTTTCGAGGTGCCGGGCAGCTGTCATTTGGTGCCCTGTGAGGCTTCCTCGTCCGGCGTGACCGAGGCAGCAGAAGCGACGACCTCTTCCTTCGGGACGTCGACCTCAGCCAACGACCGGCGAGCGCCGGGGATGGCGAGGATGCCGCCGACCATGAGGAAGAGCAGGATGCCGGCGAGGACGAGCAGTGACTCGACCGAGAACTGATCTGCGAGCGGGCCGAAGACCACCATGGAGAGCGGCATGGCAACGGACATGACGATCCCGACGATGCCGAAGACTCGCCCCTGCATCTCTGGTTCGACTCGCTCTTGAAGGATGGTGAATGCGGGTGCGGTCAGGGCCGAGAACGCGACCCCGATCAGCAGGCCGAAGACGAAGAAGACCCACATGTTGGTGGAGACTCCGAGTCCGACGACGAACAGCCCGATGAGGACGACGGAGCCGACCATCAGGCGCATGCGGTGGACGATCTTGGGCCCGAGCACGGCCATGGCGGCGCCGCCGGCCAGCATGCCGAAGCCCCAGAACAGCTCGTTCGCGGTGAGCTTCCAGACTTCGTCGCCGAAGGTGCGGGTGACCATGAGCGGGGTGAGGTAGGAGGGGGCTCCGACCATCACCATGACCAGCGTGAACAGGACGAGGATCCAACGCACGTGCGCATGGGTGGAGACGTACTTGAGGCCGGCGCGGAGGTCGCCGAAGTAGGAGACCTTCCCCTGGTCGGGGCGTACGAGACGGGCGACCGGGACGAGAGCGAGCAGGCCGACACCGATGAGGGCCGTGATCGCGTCGACGAAGAAGACGGCGACGATGTCCATGCTGGCGTAGATCACCGCGGCGAGTGCCGGGGCGAGGAGCGTCATCGCTGACTGGATGGTCTGGAAGGCTCCGTTGATCCGGAGCAGCTGGGACTCCGGCACGATCTGCGGGATCATCGCCGTGACCGCAGGCATCTGGATGCCGGCGAAGACCGAGCGGATGGCCAGGGCGAGATAGATGATCCAGAGGTCGTCGATCCCACTGACCATCAGGCCGGCCAGGATCAGGGTGGCGACCGCAATGGTGGCGTCGGATCCCATGATGAGGAACTTGCGGTGATGTCGGTCGGCCCAGACGCCGCCGAAGATCGACATGAACGCCTGCGGGAGCATCCCGAAGACGAGGCTCAGCATCAGCACTGACCCGGACCGGGTCTCGATGGTGAGGTGCCACATCACGGCGTACATCACCAGCATCGAGCCGAGCAAAGAGACCGTTTGGCCGGCGAGGAAGATCGCTGCGTTGCGCCTCCAGCCGGAAAGCTCGTCGGCGGGCATGCCGAACAGCCTTTACCCGGACGCGCAACGCGTCAACCGACTTTGGTCTCGCGCGGCTACGCCAGGATCAGCGGCGGGCCGTGGTGGGTAGAGCGGGCGAGCTCGTCGCCGTCAAGGCTGAGCGCGGGACCGTCGGCGCGGACGTCCCATCCCGAGGCCGTCTGGGCCGGCGGTACGCCTTCCATGCTGACGTGGGCGATGGGCAGGCGCCCACGCGCCTCGGCGACGGCAGCGCGTACGCCGGTGCGTACCTCGATCGGCCAGTACTGCTCGGTGATCGACTGCCAGACGACCGTGAGCACATCGGCGTGGATCGCTTCGGTGAGCTGTTCCTTCAGCCAGGTGTCGGCCGAACCGACGTCGACGACGGGCGGGTCGCCGGCCGCGACCTGCAGGGCACCGGCGAGCCGGGCGTGACGTTCGACCTGATGGGGCCATACGAACGAGGTCAGGTACTCGCGTCCCGCCGCGGTGGAGACATCGACAGGCGCGAGGTCGCAGCCACGGCGCGCGACGACCTCGAACGGAACCGGACGTACCCCGGAGCTCTGGGTGTTGATCTTCAGCGGGCTGTCGGTGGGGCCGTACGCCCAGTCCTCGCCGTAGAAGTGGTAGCGGTCGACGAGCAGGTTGAGCCCCGCCGAAGCGCCCGGCTCGAGCAGCCGGACGCGGTGCAGGCCGGTGCGGCGTACGGCCTCGAGGATGCCGATGAGGAGACACGCGGAGCGGCCGACCTCGTTGGTCTGGGGCGCCACCTCCAGACCTGCGCGGAGCTCGTCGACGTGGGCTGCGAGCACCTCCTCGAACGATGGCCAGGCGGTGCCGTACGCGTCGTCGCCTCCGAGGTTGGGATAGAAGCGCTCGAGCTCGGGAGCGTCGCCGCGGAGGACGATGCGGTGAAGGGCCGCCAAGAGGCGCAGCTGCACGGCATCGGCACGGGAGGCGTCGAGGTGATCCCGGCAGATCTCGGTGACGGGACCACCCGCGTCGAGGTCGTCCGCGAACCGGTTGAGCAGCCAGCCGTAGAGGTGCTCCTCGTGGCCGAAGTGATCGCGGAAGAGACCGGAGAGTGTCGCCATGGGCACATCCAAGCACTGATGCGCGCTTGTGAGTGTAGGTAAGGTAAGCCTTACTTAAAGGGAAATGGAGCTGGCATGGGATTCGACGACGGCCGGAAGCTGAAGGGCGTGTACGCGGCCGAGGTGCTGCACAACAAGCAGGTCACGCCGCACATGGTGCGGCTCACCTTGGGAGGCGATGATCTGCGACGCTTCCCGCAGCGCGGCTTCGACCAGTGGTTCCGGCTCTTCCTGCCGCGACCGAACGGAGAGGCCACCAACTTCGACGCGGTGCCCGAGAAGCTCGGGACGATCGACTACCTGAGGTATCTGAGGCATGGCGACCGGCCGCCGCTGCGCAACTACACCGTGCGCGAGTACCGGCCCGACCTCGGTGAGATCGACGTCGACTTCGTCGTGCACGGGGATCTCGGGATCGCGGGCCCGTGGGCGCGTACCGCACAGCCCGGGGAGCGGGTCGTGCTCATGGATCAGGGCACAGGCTTCGACTTCGCTCCGGACGCCTCGTTCCACCTGCTCGTCGGGGACGAGTCTGCTCTTCCGGCGATCGTCGGGATCCTCCGGGACATGCCCCGCGACGCGCGCGGCCTGGCGATCATCGAGATCCCGGACATGGCCGACGTCCAGGACGTCTCCGGGCCCGAGGGGGTCGAGGTCCGGTGGCTGGCTCGAGGTGACTCCGCCGGACAGCCCGGGGCGCTGGCGATCGCCGAGGTGAAGGCGTTCACGCCCGAGGTGCCGACCACGCTCTCGGCCTACCTCGTCGGTGAGCGGACGATCCCGGTCGAGGGACGGCGCCATCTGGTCTCGCTCGGGGTGCCCAAGTCGCGGATCACCTTCGTCGGCTACTGGCGGATCGGCAGGGCGCAGGCGTAGAGCCTGGCGCTCGCCGATCCGCCGGATGCCTGGACCTCAGTTGAGCAGGTCCTGGATGGAGGTGCGGATCTGGTCGAAGGCGAGCCAGGCGAAGATCAGCGCGCAGATGATGAGGCCGATGTTGGAGACCCACTTGTTGCGCCACTCCGCGGGAGTGTGGCTGGTGTTGAGGAGCCAGAGCAGGGTGACGGCCAGGAACGGCATGAAGAAGGCGCCCAGGACTCCGTAGATGAGGATCAGCCAGGTGGGCTCGTCGGCGAGCAGGAGCCAGATCATCGGCGGGAAGGTGAGCCAGAGGATGTAGGAGCGGTACCAGATGCCGCCGCTCTTGGCCTCGGGCTCGTCGGCCTTTCCTCGGATGGTCCCCATGAAGTCTGCGAACATCAGGCTGACGCCGTTCCAGACGCCGACGAGGGACGACATCGCCGCGGCCCAGAAGCCGATCAGGAAGAGCTTGCCGAACCAGTTGCCGTAGCGGTCGGCGAGCACCCTGGACAGGTCGAGCATGCCCTGGTCGCCGGTGCCGATGGCGATGTTGGCCGAGTAGAGCAGTTCGGCGCCGACGATGAGGGTGGCGACCACGAAGATGCCGGTCACGACGTAGGCCGTGGTGTTGTCGATCCGCATCACGCGCATGAACTGCGGCGTGTGCCAGCCCTTCTCCCGCAGCCAGTAGCCGTAGGCGGCCAGGGTGATCGTGCCGCCGACGCCGCCGGCGACCGAGAGGATGTTGACCAGGGAGCCTTCGGGGATCGTCGGGACCAGGCCGACGAGGAGGTCGGGGAGGTTGGGCAGGGTGACGAGCGCCGCGCCGACCATCGTCACGAACATGATGCCGACCAGGACCGCGAGGAACTTCTCGAAGAGGCCGTAGCGGCCGGCCCACACGATGGCGAGACCGATCAGGCCGGACAGGATGCCCCAGACCTTCACCGACGCGAACGAGAACAGCGCGGTCAGTGCCAGGCCGGTGCCGGCCATCGCGGCGGCACCGTAGATGAAGCCCCAGATCACGATGTAAGGACCGAAGTAGATCGTCGTCCAGATGCCCAGTCGCCGCCATCCCTGGAAGATCGTCTCGCCGGTCGCCAGGGTGTAGCGCCCGGCGCCCTCGACCAGGACCACCTTCAGGACGCATCCGACGACGACGGCCCACAGCAGGGCATAGCCGTACTTGCTGCCGGCGATCAGGGTGGCGACCAGGTCGGCGGCCCCGACACCGGTCGCGGCCACCACGAGGCCGGGCCCCAGGATCCGCCATCGAGGGGCTTCGGCTGTCTCTGTCCTCGCTGCGTGTGACATGGGGGACAGGTATACCCCGTTTTAGGTAAGCTGCGCGATCTTTTGCTGAAGGACGGCACGTTCCCGGTCGTTCGTGCACATCCCTGCCGCCCGCTCCAGCTCCTTGCGTGCCTCGACGGTTCGGCCCAGCCTGCGCAGGAGCTCTCCGCGTACGGTCGGGAGGAGATGGGTGTGGTCGAGCCGCTTGTCCTCCGCGATCCGGTCGACGATCTCCAGGGCACGGAGCGGTCCGTGGGCCATCGCCACCGCCACGGCACGGTTGAGGTCGACGATCGGGTTGGGTGCGATGCGGCCCAGGGCCTCGTAGAGGACGATGATCCGCTCCCAGTCGGTGGTCTCGACCGAGTCGGCGACCGCGTGGGTGGCGGCGATCGCGGCCTGGAGCCCATAGGGCCCGAGGCCCCGTGGGGTCGCCTGCTCGAGGGCGGCCAGGCCGCGGCGTACGGCACCTTGGTCCCATCTGGTGCGGTCCTGGTCCTCGAGCAGGACCGGGTCGCCGGCGGCATCGGTGCGTGCCGGGAAGCGGGAGGCGGTCAGCTCCATGAGCGCGAGCAGTCCGTACGCCTCCGGCTCGTCGGGCAGCACGCCGATCAGCACCCGGGTCAGTCTCCGCGCCTCGCGCGCGAGGTCGGTGCGGATCAGATCCTCGCCGGACGTGGCGGTCGAACCCTCGGTGAAGATCAGGTAGAGGACGTTGAGCACGCCGGCCAGACGCTGCCGGCGCTCGTCGGGCGAGGGCACCTCGAAAGGGACCTTCGCGGCCGCGATCGTCTTCTTGGCCCGGGTGATCCGGGCCTGGATCGTGGGCACCGGCACCAGGAACGCCCGGGCGATCTCCTCGCTGCTCAGACCGCCGACGACCCTGAGCGTGAGCGCCACCCGGGCCTCCTTGGACAGCACCGGGTGGCAGGAGACGAACATCAGCGCGAGGACGTCGTCGTCGATCCGCTCGATGTCCAGCTCGTCGTCGTACGCCTCGTCCTGGTCATGGGCGATCGCCTCGTACTTCTCGCGCTGGACGCCGGCGCGGCGGATCGTGTCGATCGCCCGCCGCTTGGCGGTGGTCATCAGCCAGCCGACCGGGTTGGCCGGCTGGCCGTCGCGCGGCCAGGAGACCAGCGCCTCCGCGAGGGCCTCCTGGGCCGCGTCCTCGGCGAGGGCGAAGTCGCCGGAGTAGCGCGCGAGCGCGCCGACGATGCGGGCGGACTCGATACGCCAGATCGCCTCGACGGCGCGCGTCGCGTCACTCATCGTTGTCTCCCCAGACGGTCATCTCGACAAGCTCGATACAGCGTTTCGACCCTCAGAGCTGCCCGGTCTTGGTGCGCCAGTCGAGCTCCTTCTGGATCCACGGGTTGTCCTGCGGGAACTCGTCGATCGTCGGCACCCGACGGATCTCGACGGCGGAACCGGGGAAGCCGCCGACCCGCTTGGCCCACTCGACCGCCTCCTCCTTCGAGCCGACCGAGATCAGGTAGAAGCCCCCGAAGAGCTCCTTGGTCTCGCCGTAGGGACCGTCGGTGACCACCGGTGCCTCCTCGGCGTCGGTGTAGGTGACGACGGTGTGCTCCTCCGGGTCCAGCCCCTCCATCGCGAGCAGCACGCCCGACTTGATGAGCTCGTCGTTGAGCTTCCCCATCTTCTCGAGCATCTGCTCGAAGGGGATGGCGGCCATCGCGGCGTTCTGCTTGTCCTCGTCGATGGTGCGCCAGATCAGCATGTACTTCGGCATCTCGGTTTCTCCTGTGTCGGTCGGGCCGTCTTGCCGGCCCGTTCACCCCTTGGTCGAACGAGGTCTACGCGGGATCGACAACGCTGCCAAGAATTTTTTCGGGACCGTGGTCTCGACAGGCTCGACCACCAGCCCCCTGGGTAGGTTGGGGACGTGAAGATCTCGCTGTGGCCCAGTCCTGCCGTTCCCACTGCCGACATCCTTGCCGAGGCGCAGGCGGCTGACCAGGCCGGTTGGTACGGCGTCTGGTTCGCCGACCACTACATGCCCAACACCGGCTCCGAGGAGATCGACGACGGGCCGATGCACGAGGTCTGGGGGGTCCTCCCGGCGCTGGCCGCGACCACCGAGAACGTACGCATCGGGCCCCTCGTCTCCCCGACGACGATCCATCACCCGGCGCTGCTCGCGAACCGGTCCGTGACGATCGACCACATCGCCGGCGGGCGGTTCGTGCTCGGCATGGGGGCCGGCTGGCAGATCAACGAGCACAAGGCGTACGGCATCGACCTGCCGAGCGCGAAGGTGCTCGTCGACCGGTTCGAGGAGGCGATCGAGGTCACCCGGTCGCTGCTCGACAAGCCGCGTACGACCTTCGAGGGGACCCACTTCCAGCTCACCGACGCCCCGTGCGAGCCGAAGCCGGTGGCCTCGCCGCTGCCGATCCTGGTCGGTGCCAAGGGACCGCGGATGCTGCGCGTCGTCGCCCGGCACGCCGACGAGTGGAACACCTGGGGCACGCCCGAGAGCGCCGGCGCGGTGCGGGCCAAGCTCCTGGAGGCGTGCGAGCAGGTGGGCCGCGACCCCGCGACGATGAAGACGACCACCAACTTCATGCTCGACCTCGACGGTGCGAACCCGGGCTTCGCCAGGACGCAGACGGGCTCGGCGGGTGAGCTGCAGGACCTGATCGGCCGCTATGTCGAGGCAGGGTTCGACGAGTTCATCCTGCCGACCTGGAATCTGGGTGAGACCGGTGCCGAGCGGATCGAGCGGGCGGCACAGCTCAAGGCCGAGGTCCTCGACCCGGCAATCTAGGCCCGAGCGAGGATGGCGCTGTTGATCACGTCGGTTCCCGGAGCGTCGACCTCGGGGTTGGCGTCGGCGACCACGTTCAGGCCGGCGAGAGCCTTCGGACCGACCCGCGGGTAGAGCAGCGTACGCAGCCCCCGGGCGCTCCGCGCCAGGACGAGGCCACCCGGGGCGAGAGCGGTGACTGCCTTGCTGAGCACATCGGCTTTGGCGGCATCGTCGGACCCGACCAGGCCGGCGAGAAGCACGACGTCGACGGGGTGCGGTGGCGTGGCGGCGGAGGCCTCGGCGTGCTCGAACGTCACGCCGACGGCACCCAGGCGTCCGAACGCGGCGGAGGAGAGCCGGATCGCCTCGGCGTCGTGGTCGACGCAGTGCACCGCGATGCCCTGGACGGCCAGACAGAGCGCGGTCAGGGGGAGCGGCCCCGAGCCGAGGAGCAGCACGTGCTGGGGGACGGTGCCCTGGCGACGTACGGCTTCCAGCTCCATCTCCACGAGAAGCCGGTAGTTCTCGCGGTAGGGGAAGCGGGCGAACGCCGCCGCGGGGTCGGGGGCGCGCGAAATCTGACGGGCCCAGACCCGCTCGAGCGCGTGCTCGCCGGCGGACGCGACCGATCGGAAGAGGGCCGGTGACCGCGACGGCGGCAGCGCGGCCAGCACGGTCTCGGCCTCCGACTCGGGCACGCTCAGCACCGCGGTCACCAACCGGTTGAAGAGCGCGTCGACGACCATCCCGGGCTCCAGCGACGGCTGGTCGAGCAGGTCGTCGAGGGTGGAGACAAGACGTTCGTCGATGGCTTCGAACGTTCCCGGATTCACAACCGGTCACCCTTCCACATCGGTGACGGCCGCTGCACGGTGTTCCATCAGGAGCCCGTTCCGCGGCACGGAAGTCGCCTCACTCGTATCGCACGCGTCGGCGGCTCGCTTCTGGGACGATGTAGAACTACGCCACTCGGCTCCGACGTATCCCCGTAAGCACGCCTACGGAAGGCGCCGACGAAAGGGAAGAGCCATGAAGTACGTCATCCTGATCCACTCCAACCCGCAGCCGTGGGGTCACCCGACGGGTGACTTCATTCCCGAGTTCCAGTCGCTGCCGCAGGCATCCAGGGAGAAGCTCAACGCGGCCTTCGAGGGGATCATGGAGGAGCTCTCGGCCAACGGTGAGCTCATCGGCGGGCAGGCGCTCGCGGATCCGGCCTCGGCCAAGCTCTACCGGTGGGAGGCCGGGGAGCCCATCTCCACCGACGGCCCCTACTCCGAGGCGAAGGAGCATCTGGCCGGCTTCTTCCTGATCGACGTCGAGTCTCAGGAGCGAGCCGAAGAGGTCGTACGCAGCTTCAGCGGCCCTGGTGAGACGGTCGAGCTACGGCCGGTGGCAACCTACTGACATGACGGTCACGGGAGTCGAGGACGTGTGGCGGCAGGAGTCCGCCCACGTGCTCGGCGCCCTGCTGCGAGTCCATCCGGACCTCCCCGACTGCGAGGACGCCGCCCAGGAGGCGCTGATCGCCGCCAGCCAGAAGTGGCCGTGCGACGGCCTGCCGGCCGACCCGCGGGCCTGGCTGATCCGGGTGGCTCATCGGCGGCTGATCGACCAGATGCGCGCGGACACGGCCAGGACCCGGCGCGAGGTCGCCGACGGGATCGCCCGGCGGCTCGACGAGCCGGACCCGACCGCCGTTGAGATCGGCTCGGCCTACGACGACTCGCTGCGGCTGATGATGATGTGCGCCCATCCCGCGTTGCGCCGCCCCTCCCAGGTGGCGATCACGCTGCGCTGCGTTGGCGGTCTGACGACGTCGGAGATCGCGGCTGCGTACCTGGTTCCGGAGGCGACCATGGGGCAGCGGCTCAGCCGGGCGCGGGCGACGCTGAAGGACGAGGAGTTCTGCTCGCCGGCGCCTGACGAGCTGCCCGAGCGGATCGCCTGCGTGCTCGACGTCTGCCACCTGATCTTCAACGAGGGCCACACCCGCACCAGCGGCCCGGAGCTGCAGGGGATCGAGCTCACCGACGAAGCGATCCGGCTGACCCGGATCGTGCGCGGGGTGCTCCCGGAGCACGACGAGGCCACCGGCCTGCTTGCGCTCATGCTGCTGACGCAGGCCCGCTCACGCGGTCGCGTAGACCACCTCGGCGACCTGATCCCGCTCAAGGACCAGGACCGCTCGCAGTGGGATCGGGAGCTGATCCGCGAAGGTGTCGCACTGCTGGAGGACGTACTCTCCGAGGGGCCGGTGGGCCGCTATCAGCTGCAGGCCGCGATCGCCGCGGTCCACGCCGAGGCGGAGTCGTACGAGGCCACCGACTGGCTCCAGATCAACCTGCTCTACGGGATGCTCGCGCAGGTTGCGCCCTCGCCGGCGGTCACGCTCAACCGGGCCGTCGCCGTGGCGATGAGTCTCGGCCCCGAGTACGGGATCGAGATCGTACGCGACCTGCTGGAGCACCCGGCGATGCAGCGTCACCACCGCGCCCATGCCGTGCTGGCGCACCTGCTCGAGCAGTCCGGTGACATCGCGAGGGCTCGGGAGCACTATGTGCTGGCGGCCCGGCTGACCCAGAGCGTGCCGGAGCAGCGCTACCTGAACCGCCGGGTCGAGTCGCTCGACCACCCCTGACACCTCACAGCTGCACGACGCCGTCGATCACGAGGATGATCCCGAAGATCGCGAACAGCGCGGCGGCACCGTACTTGATCACGTTCTCGGGGAGCTTGCGGCCCAGGAGCGCGCCGACACCGATGGCGAGCGCGTCGGCGGCGACCATCCCGACGGTGGAGCCGATCCAGGTGCCGAGCCAGCCCTCCTGGGTGGCCAGGGTGATCGTCGCGAGCATCGTCTTGTCGCCGAGCTCGGCCAGGAAGAACGCGATGCCGACCGCGATGATCGCCATGCCGCGGCTGTTGCGGGCCTTCTTCGCCTCGTCCTCGGTGAGCTCGTCGCCGCGCAGGGTCCAGCCGGCGAAGAACAGGAAGGCGAGTCCCGCGACGATGGTGATGTAGTGCTGCTGCTCGGCGAAGGCGTCTCCGATGAGGGCGCCGATGGCGACCGAGGCCAGATGGACGATCGCGGTGGCGGCGGTGATCCCGATGATCACGTCCCGAGCCCGGTAACGGGTGGCGAAGGTCATCGCCATGAGCTGGCTCTTGTCGCCGAGCTCGGCGACGAAGATGACCGCGGTCGAAAGCAGGAAGGCGTACACAGGGTTCCTCTCCGGCACCGGCCGGAGGAGTCCCATGAGGGTTTGATCGTCCTTCGACCAGCACCGTCATGTTGATACGGATGCTTGGTCGAAGGTCTCGTCCGCCACTTGGTGGCCGATCGCGCCGGGCCCTGAGGCCAGTGTGTCGACACGACTGTTGAGGACTACTCCCCTTCGCGGGCTCAAGTGTAGGCCAGAGGCCTCGCTCGGTCGCACTCGGGAGGTCGGTGACCTGTTCGCCGAATTCCCTCAGCACGGATCCGATCCTGGTTAGGCTGACTTCATGGACGAGGCCGGAGTGCGCGCGGTCCTCTTCGACCTGCACGACACGCTCGTCCCGAGCGGCCATCCCGCCGAGCACGCCGCGGTGGCCAGGGGGATGGGCGCGGATCTCGGAGTCGACCCCGATGCGTTCGCGGCCGCGGTCGCGGACACCTTCGACGATCGCGTACGCGGTCTGATGGCCGATGTGCACCACACCGTGCGCTACCTCGCCCGGCGGGTCGGCGGGTCGCCGACCGAGTCCCAGGTGGAGAGCGCGATCACGCGGAGGCTGAACTACTCGCTCTCCCTGCATGCGGCGACCTGGGCGCTGCCCGCACTCAAGGCGCTGCGCAAACGAGGGTTCAAGCTCGGCCTCGTCGCCGACTGCGGGGCGGCGACGGTCGCGATCTGGCCGCAGAGCCCGCTCGCGGACCATCTGGACGCCGTCTCGTTCTCCTGCCAGACCGGCGTACGCAAGCCGGACTCGGGCGCCTACCTCGTCGCCGCGGCGGCGCTGGAGGTGCGCACGGGCGAGTGTGTCTACGTCGGTGACGGGGCCGACCATGAGCTCAGTGGGGCCGAGGCGGTCGGGATGCGGGCGGTGCGGTTCCGGTCCAGGGCGCTCAAGGAGCTCGACGAGGCGGTGTATCGAGCTCGAGATGCGGTGTATCGAGCTTGTCGAGATGACGTCGCCTCCGACCTGGACCCCGACTGGCGGGGGCCGACGATCAGCGACCTCGTCGACCTCGTCGGGATGATCGGGATTCCGATTCCACGCGAAGGGTCCGAATCGCGGACGTTCGTCTCCGGCAATGTGGTGCCGTGGGGTTCCAAGAGACCGTCCCGCTGATCTCCGGCTGAGGTCTGCACTCGTCCGGTCGTGGTCTCGCGACGACGTCCGGTGTCGGGTCAGGGTCCCACTCCTACGGGCCGATGTCAGCCGAACCAGCGATCCGCCGGGCTTTCGGTCCGCTCCTCGGCACGGTGCCGGAGTGCCATCGAAACGGTGTCCGATATCACACCGAGCGTGTTACCTGTCTTTTGACAGGTCGAGCGCTCGCCGGGCGGGCCCCGTCGTCGAGGGGATCGCTCCATCAGGCGGCACCGCACGCGGGAAATGGTCCTTCCCCCCTAGCGAGTTCCGACCGAAAACGGTAAGAATCGATCGACCGACAGGGAAGAAATTCTCCGACTCCGACCCCACATTTCGGACTCAGGTTTCCAACAGTCTTGGTTTGCCCCCGACGCCCTTGACCTACATGCTTACCTGTCAGTCGACAGGTTAATCATGCTTCAAGGAGGACCCGGGTGGCGCTAGCTGCAGACCACAGCACGGACACGGTGCTGAACGCACGGGCAGATGCTCGCGCGCAAGGGGGGCAGGTCAGCGACTGGATGCCGTACCTACCGGCTTCGTCGAGCCCGTTCTGTCCGGGCGACGTCGACCCGGACACCCTGACATGGGCCGAGACGGTCGCTCCAGGGAGCTACACCCACAAGGTCCTCGCCCGCGGTACGCGGTTCCGGCTCGAGGACCCGACCGGTGAGGCCTGCGCCCACACCCTCGTCTACAACGCGCTCGAGCCGACCGAGCGGCTCAACGTCGCCGACACCCAGAAGATCCCGTGGCAGGCCTATCTCGGTGCCGGCCACCCGCTGCTCTCCGGTGACGGCCGTGTGCTCGCCACGATCATCGCCGACTCCTCGGGCCGGCACGACGCGTTCTGCGGGACGAGCACCGCCGCCTGGAACGCGCTGCGCTACGGCACCGCGCTGCCCGAGGGGCCCGCACCCGCCGGCCGTGATCTCTTCGTGAAGGCGGCCGCCAAGCACGGGCTCGGGCCGGCCGACGTACCTCCGTCGGTCTCGTTCTTCCAAGGAGTCCGGGTCGCCTCGGACGGGAGCTTCGACTGGTTCGGCTCCTCAGGAGCGGGGACGTCGGTCGAGCTCGTGGCCGAGCTGCCCCTTCTCGTGCTGATCGCCAACGTCCCGCACCCGCGCGACCCACGTCCGGAGTACGTCGTCGGGCCGCTGCGCGTGCACGCCTGGCGTACGCCGGAGACCAATCCCACGACCCCGGCGGACGAGCGTTTCGACGCCTCCCCCGAGGTTCGGCGGGCGTATCTGAACACACTCGACTATGCGGAGGCTCGGGGCCTGTGACAACCACGATCGACAACCCGGTGATGAGGCCTGTGACGACCATTCCCGTCCCTGTGACCACCCATCTGACGCCCGACGGGCAGCTGGTCTCCAGCGTCCCGGTCGGGGCGTCGTACGCCGACAACACTCACCTGGAGTGGGGTGACCCGCTGGTGCCGGGTGCCGTCGTGCTGGACGAGCAGGTGGCTCCGCGGGCCTCGTGGTCGGGTGTCGTACGTGCCGGGCAGGTGTTGACGATCGTCGATGTCGGCGGCAACCAGTCGGGTGACTGCCTGCTCTACAACGCGCACCACACCGACGAGCGCTACAGCGTTCCGGACACGCTCGCGTGGCAGGACAACGCCTACATCCGCACCGGGACCGTGCTGCGAAGCAACCTCGGTCGTGCCCTGATGACCGTCGTCGAGAACGAGATCGACCGCCAGGACACCATCGGCGGCGCGTGCTCGCGTGAGTCCAACACGCTGCGCTACGGCCACCACGTGATGTATCACCACGGCTGCCGGGAGAACTTCCTGACAGAGGGTGCCAAGCACGGGCTCGGCATGCGCGACATCGTCTCCAACATCAACTGGTTCATGAACGTGCCCGTCGAGGAGGACGGTGCCCTCGGCATCGTCGACGGCATGTCGGCGCCCGGGAAGCGGGTCGCGCTGCGTGCGGAGATCGACACGCTCGTGCTGATCTCCAACTGCCCGCAGATGAACAACCCCTGTAACGACTTCAACCCGACGCCCCTGCGGATGATCGTCTCCGAGCCGGACATGGACTACGAGGCTGGCGCATGACGTTGGGTTCTGAAGCCGGACTGTCCTTCGACACTGTTCTGGTCGCCAACCGAGGGGAGATCGCCCGCCGGGTGATGCGTTCCGCGCGCGAGCTCGGGATGCGTACGGTCGCGGTCTTCTCCGAGGCCGACCGAGCGGCACCACACGTGCGGGAGGCCGACGAGGCGGTCTGTCTGGGCTCCGCGCCCGCACGGGACTCCTACCTCCGTGGCGACCTGATCATCGCGGCAGCCCTGCGCACCGGTGCGGGGCTGCTCCATCCCGGCTACGGCTTCCTGTCCGAGAGCGCCGCCTTCGCTCGTGAGGTGGAGGCCGCGGGTCTCCGGTTCGTCGGGCCGACGCCCGAGCAGATCAGCGCCTTCGGCGAGAAGCACTCGGCCCGCCGGCTCGCCGAGAACGCCGGGGTGCCGATGCTGGCCGGCACGGGGTTGCTCTCCGGGCCGGACCAGGCGGCCGAGGAGGCTGCCCGGATCGGGCTTCCGGTGATGGTCAAGGCGACCGGCGGCGGTGGCGGCATCGGGATGACCGCGTGCAGCTCGGCGGAGGACGTCCGGGTCGCGTTCGAGCGGGTCGCCCGCCTCGCCCAGACCAGCTTCGGCACCGCCGGGGTCTTCCTCGAGCATCTGGTGCGGCCCGCCCGCCACATCGAGGTGCAGATCTTCGGCGACGGCGAGGGTCAGGTCGCCGTGCTCGGCGACCGCGACTGCTCGCTGCAGCGGCGCAACCAGAAGGTGATCGAGGAGGCGCCAGCGCCGGCGCTGCCCGAGCACGTACGGACCGTTTTGCACGACTCCGCGCGCCAGCTCGCCAAGTCGGTCTCCTACCGCTCGGCCGGGACCGTGGAGTTCGTCTACGACCCGGGCCGCGAGCTGATCTCCTTCCTGGAGATGAACACGCGCCTCCAGGTCGAGCACGCGGTCACCGAGCAGGTGATGGGCATCGACATCGTCGAGCTCATGCTGCGCCTCGCTCGCGACGGCGTCACCGCCCTGCCCGACGAGCTGTTCCGCAAGTGCCCCGCCCCCAAGGCGTACGCAGTCGAAGCACGCGTCTACGCCGAGGACCCTGCCAAGGACTCGATGCCCTCGTCGGGCCTGGTCACGCGCGCGGTGTTGCCGATCGAGGCTCCCGGCGTCCGGGTCGACTCCTGGATCGAGACCGGGCTCGAGGTCTCGCCCCACTACGACCCGCTGCTCGCCAAGGTGATCACCACCGGCGCGACCCGCGACGAGGCGCTGGACAGGCTGGGCGAGGCGCTCGCCAGCACCCGGATCGACGGGATCGTCACCAACGTCTCCGCCCTGCGCGCGATGACGACGTACGCCGAGCTCCGCTCGGCCACGCACTCGACCTCGACCTTGACTGACCGTGCCAAGGAGGGCCGCGGCGGGGACCCTGATCCGCGCATCGACGTGCTCGACCCGGGCGTGCTCACGACCGTGCAGGACCTTCCCGGCCGGGTGGGCTACTGGCAGGTCGGCGTACCTCCGTCGGGTCCGTTCGACCCGGTCTCCTTCGCCGAGGCCAACCTGGCCGTCGGCAACCACCGGGGTGCCCCGGGCCTCGAGGTCACGGTGCCCCTGGCAACCGGCCGGGCGACGGCCGTGGGGCCCACGCTGGTCTTCTCCGATCCCGCCGTCGTCTGCGTGACCGGTGCCCCCATGCCGGTCAGCGTCGACGGCGCCCCCGTCCCGCAGTGGGAGCCGATCGAGCTCCCCGCGGGGGCGACGTTGACGCTGGGTCGTACCGACGGGCCTGGCCTGCGGACGTACATCGCGGTCCGAGGTGGCCTGGACGTACCCGACTACCTGGGCAGCGCCTCGACGTTCACGCTCGGCGGGTTCGGCGGTCACGCCGGGCGTACGCTCCAGCGCGGTGACGTGCTCCGCCCCGGAACCGCGGTCGACCCGGAGGCGCAACCTGCGGCGACCCCGGTGTCACGGCGGCCGGCGCTGACCAACACCTGGGAGATCGGCGTCACCGAGGGCCCGCACGGCGCCCCGGAGTTCTTCACGCGCGAAGACCTGGACCAGCTCTACTCGGCGAGCTACCGGGTGCACCACAACTCGGCTCGCACCGGCGTACGCCTGATCGGGCCAAAGCCGACCTGGGCGCGTGCCGACGGTGGCGAGGCCGGACTGCACCCCTCGAACATCCACGACACCCCCTACACGGTGGGGTCGCTCGACTTCACCGGCGACACCCCGATCATCCTCGGCCCCGACGGCCCGTCGCTGGGCGGCTTCGTCTGCCCGGCGGTCGTCGCCAGCGGCGAGCTCTGGAAGATCGGGCAGCTGCGCCCGGGCGACACGGTCCGGTTCGTGCCGGTGCGGGAGGGCAAGGCCGCCGGCCTGGTCAACCACCGGGCCTCTCTGACGGTGACCGGCGGTGCGGGTGGCGACGGCGACGACGGCGTGCTTGGCCGGTTGCCCGAGACGTCGGCGCGACCGGAGGTCACCTATCGGCGCAGCGGGGACAACTCCCTGCTGGTGGAGTACGGGCCGATGACGCTCGACCTGGGGCTCCGGATGCGGGTGCACGCGCTGCAGTCGGCCCTGGCCGAGCACGCACCCGCCGGCATCATCGACGTCACGCCGGGGATCCGGTCGCTGCAGGTGCACACCGACTCCTCGGTCCTGCGGGCCGGTCAGGTCGCGGGGCTCCTGCGTGAGCTGGAGGAGGACCTTCCGGCCACCTCGGAGCTGACCGTACCCTCGCGGCGGGTGCGGCTGCCGCTCTCCTGGGACGACCCGGCGACCCGGGAGGCGATCGAGCGCTACACCGCCGGCGTACGCGACGACGCGCCGTGGGCACCGTGGAACATCGAGTTCATCCGCCGGATCAACGGGCTCGGCTCGGTCGAGGAGGTCCACCGGACCGTCTTCGACGCGACGTACCTGGTGCTCGGGCTGGGCGACGTCTATCTGGGTGCGCCGGTCGCGACGCCGTTGGACCCGCGGCACCGGCTGGTGACGACGAAGTACAACCCGGCCCGCACCTGGACGGCGGAGAACTCGGTCGGCATCGGCGGTGCGTACATGTGCATCTACGGGATGGAGGGGCCGGGCGGATATCAGCTCGTCGGACGGACGACGCAGGTCTTCAACCGATTCCGGCGGTCGACGACCGCGGGCGGACTGTTCCGCGACGACCCGTGGGCGCTGCGGTTCTTCGACCGGATCGAGTGGTATCCAGTCTCCGCCGAGGAGCTTCTGGAGCTTCGCGCGGAGGTCGACGCCGGGCGTGGCCCCGCGATAAGCGCAGCCGAGACCGAGGAGGGCACCTTCTCGATCAAGGAGTACGACCGCTTCCTGACCGCCAACGCGGACTCGATCGCAACCTTCCGTGATCAGCAGTCCGCCGCCTTCGAGGAGGAGCGCGAGCGCTGGAAGGCCGCCGGGGAGTTCGACATCTGCGACCGCATCGACGCGCGGGGCGAACCGTCGGACGTCGAGGTGCCGGAGGGGTGCGTGCAGGTGACCGCGCCGTTCACCTCGACCGTCTGGAAGGTCGTCGCGAGTCGCGGTGCGCGGTTGACCCAGGACGCCCCGCTGATGGTCGTCGAGGCGATGAAGATGGAGGCGAGTGTCCCGGTTCCGGTCGCCGGCGAGGTGGTCGAGGTCTACGTGAAGCCGGGCGAGCAGATCGTCCCGGGGCAGGTCATCGCTGCGGTCCGGCCGCTCGACGGGCTCGGCTCTTGATCCATTCACTTCCAGGCGGTGCGGTCGCCCGCGCCACCGAGACCCTCGACCGCATCGAGGCCTCCGATCGTCCGGAGATCTGGATCTCGCTGCGTTCGCGTGAGGACCTGCTCGAGGAGGCCGCCGCGATCGACGCGAAGGTGGCCGGCGGAGAGGTCCTGCCGCTGGCCGGACGCCTGCTGGCGGTCAAGGACAACATCGACGTCCGCGGCCTGCCGACCACCGCCGGAGCGCCCTCGTTCGCCTACCCGCCCACCGCCGATGCCACCGCGGTCGCCCGGTTGCGAGCCGCCGGGGCGTTGGTCGTGGGAAAGACCAACCTGGACCAGTTCGCGACCGGCCTGGTCGGCACCCGCAGCCCGTACGGAGCGGTCCGCAACGCCTGGGATCCGACCCGGATCTCGGGCGGATCCTCGTCGGGCTCGGCGGTCGCGGTCGCCCTCGGCCTGGTCGACCTCGCGCTGGGGACCGACACCGCGGGCTCCGGCCGGGTGCCGGCGGCGCTCAACGGCATCGTCGGGGTGAAGCCGTCGCGCGGGCTGGTTCCGGTCACCGGCGTCGTACCCGCCTGCTACACGCTCGACTGCGTCACCGTCTTCGCCCGGGATCTCGGATCTGCCCGGGCGGCTGCGGAGCTGATGGCCGGTCCCGACCCTTCTGACCCGTTGTCGCGTACGTTGCCGGCGGATGCCGGTCTGCCGCCGGTGCCGAGGGTGGCTGTGCCGACAGGCGGGCATCTCGACGGGCTCGCTCCGGGGTGGGCCGCCGCCTTCCGGGCGGTGGCCGCGCGGCTGGCCGACGCCGGGGTCGAGATCGTCGAGACCGACATCTCGCCGCTGCTCGAGGCCGCCAGGCTGCTCTACGAGGGCGCCTTCGTCGCCGAGAGGTACGCCGCGGTGGGCTCTCACCTCGAAGCCAACCGAGACCTCATCGGGACCGACCTCGACCCGACCGTCGCCGCGATCGTGCTCGCCGGGGCGTCGGCCAGCGCAGCCGACTGGGCGCGCGACGTGGCCCACCTGGCGCGCCTCGGGGCGGCGGGGAGGGAGGCCCTCGCGGGCTGCTCTGCGTTGCTGACGCCGACGACGACGTGGCATTCGACGCTGGCCGAGGTCGCCGCGGATCCGGTGGGCGCGAACGCGCGCCTGGGCCGCTACACGAACTTCGCGAACCTGCTCGACATGGCCTCGCTCGCGATCCCGGCCGGCCAGGTCGGCGGGCTGCCCTTCGGTGTGATGCTGACCGGGGCGGCCGGTAGCGACCGCACCCTGGCCGCACTCGGCCACACGTTGCTCAGTCCCTGTGTCGATCTCTTCGTGGTCGGCGCGCACCTGTCGGGACAGCCCCTCAACCACCAGCTGGTCGAGGCCGGCGCGACGCTGCTGGGCCCGGTGTCGACCTCTGCCGACTACCGGCTGTTCGCGCTGGAGACCGTGCCGCCCAAGCCCGGACTGGTCCGGGTGGGTGCCGCCGGGAACGGGGTACCGATCGAGGGCGAGCTGTGGCGCGCCCCGGCCGCGGGCCTCGGGACATTCGTGGGCGGCGTACCTGCTCCGATGGTCATCGGGAAGGTCACGCTGGCAGACGGCTCCTCGGTTTCTGGATTTCTCGTCGAGCCTTTTGCGGTCGAAAGGGCCGCCGATATCTCGGCGCACGGAGGTTGGCGTCGTTACCGGTCTGAGCAGGGCCTTTAACGTTCTGCGTGGATATCGGTTACGGGACTGGGGTCATTCCTCCAGGTGGCACACGACTCTGTTCAGGGGCCTGATCCCTCGTCACACTGGGCAGAATCCGCCAGCATTATCGCCCCGGGAGGATGCTGTGCCGCGCTTATCGGTTCTTTCTGCCATACACTTTGTTGACAGGGAATTCAACCCTCCTGTGGGACTTTCGACTCTGTTCTTTAGGGGAAGAAGACTCTTTCAAGTCTTCCCCGAAACTCGGGAGGCCGCTTAGATGGCGTACATGACAACTAGGCGTTCTCGGCCCGGCCGCCCCAGGCATGTGCCCGATTCGGGTACCGCCTCACCCCGCGACCAGATCCTCGATGCCGCTGCGCGACTCTTCGTGTCCCAGGGCTTCGCGGCCACGTCCACCCGCGAGATCGCCGACCAGGTCGGCATCCGTCAGGCCTCTCTCTACTACCACTTCGCAGGCAAGGACGAGATCCTCGTCGAACTGCTCCGTAAGTCGGTTCGTCCGACCACGGACAAGGTCGACAAGATCCGCAACCAGGTGCCACCGCTCGATTATGAGACGGCTCTTTATCTGCTGGTTCTCGTCGACGTACGCACGCTTGCCGACGTGGATCACAACGTCGGAATGCTCTACATGCTGCCGGATGTGACCAACGGCGAGGTCTACACCGAGTTCCGCCAGGAGCACGAAGAGCTCGCTGCCGCCTACGCCGATCTGGCGAGCAAGGTGGCCTCGGAGAAGGTGCTCGAGGGCGTCGATCTGAAGCAGCTGGGCAACATGCTCATCCAGCAGGTCGAAGGCGTCATCAGCATGCGCGCCGAGATGATCACCAAGGACACGGTCCGGAGGATCACGTGCCCGGAGGCGTGGGCGATCGCTTCCTCGTGCCTGCGGATCTGCGGTGTCAGCCAGGACAAGATCCAAGCCGCGAACGCGGTCGCCGTCGAGATGCTCGACGACTTCCTCGATGACAGGGTTCGCGAGCCCGCCTGACAAGGCAGGCTGACAAGTCGGTAACTGGTGGGTAGGGCTTGCGCGTGTGAGTTGCCCTGTTGAGGCTTGAACGACACACTTTCCGAGCCCGTTGCCCGCTTCCCCACCGCGAGGACCCCACACGTGTGCATTGACCCTTCCGGAGGCCGCTGATGGCCCGGAAGCAGACAGCCATCCTCTCCGTCACGCGCGGGGTCACGACGCTCAACGGCCTGGTGGTGGATCGTCCGTGGGGTGAAGACCCGCACCAGGCAGGCATACGTGCCGTGCGGGAACAGTTGGCCGGCCCGAGCCGCAAGCCCGTCCAGGTCGTCGCCACCGACGACGAGGCCCGCGTCCGGATGGTCGTCCATCCCGACGGGCAGGTCACCGACGTCGAGACCCTCGAGGTCTTCGGGAGCTACGGTTCGCCCGACGACGTACCCGGTGCGGCCTGGCTCCCCGCCGGCGCCGGGCCCTTGATCATCCAGGGCGTCGTCGAGCCGGACCCCGAGCCCGATCCTGAGCCGTACGTGCCGCCTGTCCTGGCTGTTCCGGCGCCGGCTGTCGAGCCACCACCTGCGCCCGACCCGGAGCCGGAACCCGATCCTGAGCCGGAACCCGAGCCGGAACCAGAACCTGCGCCTGCGCCGGCACCTGCGCCGCCTCCGGCACCGGTGCCGCCCCCGGCACCTGCGCCGGTGCCGGTGCCTGAACCGGAGCCAGAGCCGGAAGCGGAACCCGAGACCGAGCCCGAACCAGAGCCCGAACCAGAGCCTGAACCAGAGCGAGGAACCCCCGCCAGGAGGGCTGTCGCCGGACCGTTGGTGCCGCTGCACCATCTGGAGTCGACCGCCTACCGGCGGTCGCGGATGACGCGTCGCGGCCGGGTGGTGCTGGTCGTCCTCGCCATCCTGCTGCTCATCCTGATCTACGAGGTCGTACGCGGCGTCGTCACCGGTTCCGACGCGGACTCCTCCGACAACAAGGAGCCGCAGAGCCAGCAGTCGGCGCCGAGCGCGGGGGCCAGCGACGAGGCGCCCTCGGAGACGCCCTCGCCGAGTGCGTCGGCGTCCTCGGTCCGCGTCGAGCCGACGCCGACCCCCACCCCGACGCCCAAGCCGACGCCCAAGCCGACCAAGAAGCCCGCGCCCGAGCCGACCAGGACGCTGTCGGTGGAGGCGATCGCGATGACCGAGGCGATCGGGCTGCGGATCGACGCCAGCAGGCTGCCGGTGACGGCCACGATCGCGATGGATCCGTGGGGTGCGCCGGAGCGGTTCACGCGTACGGTCACGATCACCGAGCCCAACCAGCTCGTCGTGGTCAAGCCGGTCGCCTCCGGGCACGCGGAGTGGAGCGTCCGGGTCGACGGTGCCAAGAAGGTCACCGGCTACACGCACTCGTGGCCCAAGGGCGATCGCGAGTTCGTGCGCCGCTGATCTTCGTGGCCGATGCGGTTCGATACAGGACTGAATTGCTACCAGGGTCGGATGTGTGGGACTTCCGTCCGGCGTACGCTGCACAAGAACGTGTTCCTGCGCCTCGGAGGTTTCGCATGCAGCTCAAGATGACGCCGCCCGTCGGCACCCGCACGATTGCCAGCCGGACGCTGGGCTGGACGCTGGGCACGGTGGAGCGCACCGCCAAGCAGGGCGTGCGCTGGGCGCTGGGGCACGGGCTGCCGCGTACGGCCATCGTCCGGTCCGCCCGGAAGGGCGATCTTCAGGGCGACCTGATCCTCAGCGGCCCGGGTTCGCACACCTTCGATCTGGTTGATCTGTTCGAGGAGTTCCGTGCGCGCGGGCCGCTCTACCAGGGCGGGTTCAGCCACCTCGCGGTCGACCACGAGGTCATCAAGGAGGTGCTGACCAGCAACGACTTCATCACCGGGTTCTTCGCGCCGGACGAGTCGGGCACCGGCCTGCTGGCGAGGGCGGCGAACTGGTCGGCCAGCGACGTCTTCGCCCCGCTCCAGCCGCCGTCGCTGCTGGCGACCGAGCCGCCGGAGCACACCCGATACCGCAAGCTGGTCACCCGTGTCTTCACGGTGCGTGCGGTCGAGAAGCTGCGCGCTCGCACCGAGGAGATCGCCCGAGAGCTGCTCGACGACCTGGAGAAGGAGGCCTCGTCGGGAGCCGACGTCGACCTGGTCACCCGCTACTGCGGGCTGCTGCCGATCACGGTGATCTCCGAGGTGCTCGGCGTCCCCGTCGAACTGCGCGAACGCATGCTCGAGCTCGGCAAGGGCGCGGCGCTGAGCCTCGACATCGGGCTGGGCTGGCGCACGTTCCGGGACATGGAGGCATCCCTGGAGGAGTTCGACACCTGGCTGCGTGGCCATCTGGAGTATCTCGCGGAGCACCCCGGTGACGACCTGCTCAGCCAGCTCGTCGCCCTCCGCGACGACGGCGACCGGCTCAGCGAGCGGGAGCTGCGGGCGATCGCCGGGCTGGTCTTCGCGGCCGGCTTCGAGACCACCGTGAACCTGATCGGCAACGGCATCGCGCTGCTCCACGACAACCCCGGTCAGCTCGAGGTGCTCAAGGCGCAGCCCGACCTGTGGTCCAACGCCTCCGACGAGATCCTGCGGCTCGACCCGCCGGTGCTGCTCACCGGCCGGGTCGCCCGGCGCGACTCCACCATCGCCGGCCAGGCGATCCCGCGCGGCACGATCATCAACACCGTGCTGGCCGCCGCCAACCGCGACCCCGCCGTCTTCACCGACCCGCACACCTTCGACGTCGCCCGCGAGAACGCCCGCGACCACCTCTCGTTCTCCAGCGGCCGCCACTTCTGCCTCGGTGCCGCCCTGGCCCGGATGGAGGGCGAGATCGGTCTCCGCCTCCTCTTCGAGCGCTTCCCCGGGCTCGAGCTCGTCGGCGACCGCGAGCGCCACCCCACCCGCATCCTCCGCGGCTACTCGCATCTCCCCGCCCGCCTCAGCTGACCCGCCGAGAGGTCAGGTACGTCGGTCGAGACGTCACTCCCGTCGGCCGAGACGGCACCTCTGTGCCACCTCGGCCGACGCCGGTGACGTCTCGGCGTTCAGCGCGCGGCGGCGTCGAGGAGTCGCTGGCCGAGCAGAGCTACGCAGCGGCGTACCTCGTCGCCCTCGACGACCCGGAAGGGGACGGCGCGGCGGGCCAGCTCTTGGGCGTACCACTCCGGGCTGTTGGTGCTCCCGACGAGAAGGCAGTGGCCGTCGTCGATCGGTTCGAGGCGGCCCAGGACGCGCGGAAGGTAGCGGTCGACCTGCGCGAACGGGGCGTCGAAGACGACCTCGACCGCATAGGCCCAGCCCTCGCCGAGATGTTCCTCGACCTCGGTGACGGGGTCGATCTCGGGACGTACGAAGGTGGTCTCCTCGATGTCGACGGCGCCCATCCGGTCGACCCGAAGAACCCGGCGTGCGTCGGCGGTGTGCGACCAGCAGAGCAGGTACCAGCGGGCGTGGCGTACGACGACCGCCCAGGGGTCGACGACCATCTTGCGCTCGTTGCCGTTCTCGGTCGTGTAGGCGATGGTGGTGCGCCGCCGGGAGTCGCAGGCCTGGACCAGGCTGGTGGTGACGTCGGGGTCGGGCGAGACCGCGCTCTGGTCGGGGACGGCCGAGATCGTACGCCGCACCGCGGCCACCGTCTGGGACAGCGACTCGGGCAGCACCCGGCCGATCTTGCCGACCGCGCTCCCGACCGGCCCGGTGGCGTCGGCGATGTCGTGATGGCCGTCGAGCAGGGCCATCACCAGACCGAGCGCCTCCGCGGTGGTGAAGATCAGCGGCGTACGCATCCCACGGCCGAGCCGATAGCCGCCGTAGGGACCGCGCTCGGACTCGACCGGGATCCCCGCCTCCCGCAGGATCGCGACATAGCGGCGGGCTGCCCGCTCGGTGACCCGCAGCCGCTCGCCCAGCCGCTCGGCGGTGATGCCGGGGGAGGACTGCAGCAGCTCGAGGGTGAGCAGCGCCCGAGCGGTCGGGCTCTCGTCATGTCCCATCGTGGCGGCTCCCGGAAGTAGGTCGTCCGGATTCACATTAGTCCGTCACTTCCAGCACGGTGGGTCCCGTACCCTTACCGGCATATGAGACTTCTGCTGATCAGACACGGCCAGACCCCGAACAACGTCTCGGGGGCGCTCGACACCGCCTTTCCTGGGGCCGGCCTGACCGAGCTCGGACTGTCCCAGGCCGCGGCGGTCCCGGATGCCCTGGTCGGGGAGAGGATCGCGGGGCTGTACGCCTCCCGGCTGGTGCGTACGCAGCTGACCGCCGAGCCGCTCGCGAACCGGCTCGGGTTGCCGGTCGTCGTGCAGGAGGGGTTCGAGGAGATCAGCGCCGGCCGCCTGGAGATGGCCACCGATACGGAGTCCGTGACGGCCTATCTCGAGGCGCTCGGCGACTGGATCGCCGGCACGCTCGAGACCCCGGTGCCGGGCGGTGAGGCGGGCCACGAGTTCTTGGCGCGCTACGACGCCGCGGTGCAGGCCGTGGTCAAGCAGCACGAGCCCGATGACACCGTCGCGATCGTCTCGCACGGTGCGGCGATCCGGATGTGGACCGGGCTGCGCACCAGACGGTCACCCGCCTTCGGCGACGACAACCGGATCCGCAACACCGGCCTCGCGGTCGTCGAGGGCAGCCTGGAGGAGGGCTGGACGACGATCTCCTGGAACAACGACCCGCTGGGCGGTGCGCACCTGATCGGCGACGGCTTTTGATCCTCCGCTCGCTCCTGCTCTTCGTGCTCGCCGCGATCGCCGAGATCGGTGGCGCCTGGTTGGTCTGGCAGGGGCTCCGAGAGCATCGCGGCTGGCTCTGGGTGGGCGCCGGATTCATCGCGCTCGGCCTCTACGGCGTCATCGCCACGCTGCAGCCCGACGCCCACTTCGGGCGGATCCTGGCTGCGTACGGCGGTGTCTTCGTCGTCGGCTCGATCGCCTGGGGGATGGCGATGGACGGTTACCGGCCCGACCGCTGGGACATCGCCGGTGCGGCGCTGTGCCTGGCCGGGATGGGCATGATCATGTACGCACCGCGTGGGTGAGGATGGGGCCATGGCCTCCGAGGAAGACTCCCCGCGCACTTTCGTCCCGGTACCTCCGGAGGAGCGGCCACGCCGCACGCGGAGCACGGTCCGGGTGCTCCTGATCGACGACCGCGACCGGATCCTGCTCTTCGCCGACTCCGACCCGGGCATCCCGGGGGCGCGCTGGTGGATCACCCCCGGCGGCGGCATCGATCCGGGCGAGAGCGAGCGAATCGCCGCGGTGCGAGAGCTCGAGGAGGAGACCGGCCTCCTGGTCACCGAGGTCGACCTGGTCGGGCCGACGATGCGGCGCACCGTGGTGCACGGCTACAGCGACGTGGTCATCGACCAGGACGACGTCTTCTACGCGTGCTGGGTGTCGGCCTTCGAGGTCTCCACCGCCGGCCACACCGAGGAGGAGCTGCTCACCATGGCCGAGCACCGCTGGTGGACGCGGGCGGAGCTCGCGGCGACCGACGAGGAGATCTGGCCGGCGGTGCTGCTCGACCTGTGGAAGGACGCCGACGTACGTCGTGACGCGGCCGCGTCTGACCCCGCCGATGGCGGATGGGTGGAGGAGTCGTCGGTCCCGGCCTGACATCCGCGCTCTGGAAACGCCGCAGCCGACCATCCCCCTCGATGGTCGGCTGCGGCCTTGCGAGATCTGGTCGATGACCCTCGGTGCGACGAGATCTCTCGCGTGTGCCGTCCGCACGAGCGTGAATCCCCCGATCCCGCTCGTGCGACGACACTCAGTCCGTGGTGCGGCTCCCCGACCGTGCCCTGGCCCTCCCCCTCAGTAGGCCCAGGGCGTCCACCCACAGCATCAGGCTGTGTACGACGGACCGAAGATGTAGGCGCATGGTCAGCGGAAGGCGCCGAGCGCGACGATGCCGGTGGCTGCCACGGCAGCGACGCCGAACATCGTGGTGCCGACGGCCGGCGGCATCCCGCCGCGGTGCTTGTGCTCGGACGGGTCGGGCTTGCGGAGGCTGCGGACGGCGTCGAGGACGTTGTTGCGGAGCGACTCGACGGCGGTCAGGTCACTGCGGTGACGTGCGGTGATCGTGGTGGTAGCCATGGTGTTCCTCTTCTCGGCGGACGGCGCTGGCCGTCCGTTGTCCGGCGGCCTTCACGTGAGAGAAACGGGGTCGCGACCAGGTCATGACGCAGCTTTACTCCACTTTGGAGTTACATAAGATCCACAACTGAGAAACATCAGGCCGAGCCCGTACGCTGCGCGTCATGACCACGACGCTGGTGGAGATCACTCGGGAGTGGGGCCGGATCGGTTTCATCGGGTTCGGCGGTCCGCCCGCTCACATCCGCCTGCTGCGCGAGACCGTCGTCGAGCGCCATGGCTGGGTGGAGCCGGAGGAGTTCGAGGACGCGATCGCGACCTGCAACCTGCTCCCCGGACCCTCCTCGACCCAGCTGGCGATCTTCACCGCCTGGCGGGTACGCGGAGCGCTCGGCGCGTTGGTCGGCGGGCTCGCGTTCATCCTGCCGGGGCTGGTGCTGATCGTCGCCCTGGCAGCGCTGTTCCTGGGCGACCCACCCGCGTGGGTGCTGGGCGCGGGCGCCGGTGCCGGTGCGGCGGTCGCCGCGGTCGCGGTCGCGGCCGGCTGGGCGCTGGTGCCCTCCTCCTACGAGCGGACCCCGTCGCGTCCGCGATGGATCCTCTACGCCGCCGTCGGCACCGTGGCCGCCGCGACCACTGGGGCCTGGGTGGTCCTCGTGCTCGTGGGCGCCGGGCTCGTCGAGGTGGCGATCCGGAGGCCGTGGCGTACGAACTCCTTCCAGTCCCTCCTCACCCTGCCCTTCTTGGCTCAAGGAGCGCTCACCACAGCGGTGGCAGCACCGCTGGCGTGGACGGCCTTCAAGGTCGGCGCGCTGTCGTACGGCGGCGGGTTCGTGATCATCCCGCTGATGCAGTCCGATGCGGTCGACCGCTACGGCTGGATGAGCGACGCCGAGTTCCTCAACGCGGTCGCGCTCGGGCAGATCACGCCGGGCCCGGTCGTCCACACCGTCGCGGTCGTCGGCTTCGCGGCCGCCGGACTCCTCGGGGCGCTGGGCGCTGCCGTGATCGCCTTCGGGCCGTCGTTCGTGATGATCATCGCGGGCGGACGGCATTTCGAGGCGCTGCGCTCCTCGCCGCTCGCCCGTGCCTTCCTCGACGGCGCCGGGCCGGCTGCGATCGGTGCCATCCTCGGGTCCGCGGTCCCGCTGGCGCTGGCGACGAGCGAATGGTGGCAGTGGGTGGTGCTGGCTGCCGCCGGCGTACTCCTGCTGCTGCTCAAGCGTGGGGTGGTGCTCACGCTGCTGCTCGCGGCAGCGGCCGGGGTCGTCGTGGCTCTCGCCGGTGGGCCGCTGCCTTAGCCCAGATCCACCGATCTCCGCCTGCTACGCGCCACCATACGGGCGCGCTGGCGGCGTTGACGCCGCTCAACAGACGCCCGGTATGCCCTCGCGGCGTCGCCTTGCCATCACACCCGTCTGGTGACGCTCGCGACGGCGGCCATCGGTGGATCCGGGCTTAGAGGTAGAGCCCGCCGGAGGAGTCGCCGTGGTCGTGCTGGCCGCCCTGCTGCTGCCCGCCCTGGCCGGGGGTCGGCTGACCCTCGGGGGAGAGGCTCACCCCCGGCGGCAGGCCCTTGCGGATCTGCTCGAACTGGGCGCGCGCGGCGACCTGCTGGGCGTAGATGGCGGTCTGGATGCCGTGGAAGAGACCCTCGAGCCAGCCGACCAGCTGCGCCTGCGCGATCCGCAGCTCACCCTCGGACGGCGTCTGCTGCTCGGCGAACGGCAGCGAGAGCCGCTCCAGCTCCTCGACCAGCTCGGGCGCGAGCCCGGACTCGAGCTCCTTTATCGAGGCCTGGTGGATCTCACGGAGCCGGTTGCGGGAGGCCTCGTCGAGCGGGGCGGCCTTCACCTCCTCGAGCAGCTGGCGGATCATCGAACCGATCCGCATCACCTTCGCGGGCTGCTCCACGAGGTCGGTCACATCGCGCTCTTCGTCCCCGTCGGCCTCCGGCGCGGTGGCGCCCTTGAGTACGTCGGCGGGCACCGCGATCGGCTGCCCGTCGGGTCCGATGACCACGACTTCCCCGGTCTGCTCCTGCGTCATGCGCTCAACCCTACCTAGCGTCCGGTGGTCAGCAGGATCTTGCCGGTGTGCGTGCCGGACTCCATGAGCCGGTGCGCCTCGGCGGCGTCCGCGAGAGGAAGTACGTCCTGCACGACCGCCTTCACCTCACCGGCCTCGACCATCGGCCAGATGCGCTCGACGACCTCGGCGCAGATCCTCGCCTTCTGCTCGACCGGGCGGCCGCGGAGGTTGGTGGCGATCACCGCGGCCCGCTTGCGGAGCAGGGCGTTGATGTCGAGCTCGGCCTTGGTGCCGCCCTGCATGCCGATGATGACCAGACGGCCCTCGGGGTTGAGGGCGTCGATGTTGCGGGCGAGGTACTTCGCGCCCATGTTGTCGAGGATGACGTCGGCGCCGCCGTAGACCTTGGCGACCTCGACGAAGTCCTGGTCCTTGTAGTTGATGGCTGCCTCGGCGCCGAGCGACTTGGCGAGCTCGGCCTTCTCGGCCGACCCGACCGTGGTGATCACCCGGGCGCCGATCTGGCTGGCGAGCTGGATCGCCATCGTGCCGATCCCGCCGGCGCCGCCGTGGACCAGAAACGTCTCGTCGGGAGTCAGTCCGCCGACCATGAACACGTTGGACCACACGGTGGTGGTGACCTCGGGAAGCGCTGCTGCGGTGACCAGGTCGACACCTTCGGGCACCGGCATCACCTGTCCGGCCGGGACGGCGACCTTCGTCGCGTAGCCGCCGCCGGCCAGGAGCGCGCACACCTCATCGCCCTCCTGCCACCCCTCGACGCCCTCGCCGACCGCGGAGATCACGCCGCTGCACTCCATGCCGATGATGTCGCTGGCGCCCTCCGGTGGCGGGTAGAAGCCCTGGCGCTGCAGCAGGTCGGCCCGGTTGAGGCCCGCGGCGGCGACGTCGATCACGACCTCCCCGGCTGATGGCTCCGGGTCGGGACGGTCGGTGACGGTGAGGACCTCGGGTCCTCCGGGCTGCTCGGCTACGACGGCTCGCATGCCTCCACACTAGGAGCCTAGGGCGACTTCAGGTCCGTCCAGGTGTCGATGTCGCGGTGCTCGTCGCCCTCGGAGGGGACCTCGACGAGATCGAGGTCGGCCAGCAGCTTGCGCAGCGGCATCCCGTGCTGCCCCTCGTGGTCCGGGCGGACCTCGGCGAGCCGTTCGGCGGAGAGGACCAGGGCCAGCTGCCTGCGCTCGTCGGGCCCGACGAGCACGGCACCGTCGCGACCGAACGCCGCCTCCCTGAGTCGCGACAGCGTCCGCGGCCGCAGGAAGGGCATGTCGACGGCGACCACCCCGACGTACGCCCGCGGGGTCAGCAACGCGTCCACGCCGGTCAGCAGGGCGGCGACCGGGCCGCCGAAGCGGGGGTCCTCGCGGACGAAGGTCACCGGACGCTCGGTGTGCACCGGGTCGCCCACGACGACGACCTCCATCGCATCGACGACGGCGTCCAGCGCCCACGCGAGCATGGTGCGACCGCCGAGCTCGATGCCGGACTTGTCGATCCCGTCGAGGCGGGAGCTGCGTCCTCCGGCGAGCAGCACGGCTGCGTACGGCTCCCATTCGTCCCAAGCAGTCACGCCGCCACCTCCGTAGCGCAAGCGCGAGAGTACGGACGCGGCGGCGTGAAGATCTCGATGGTCGCTCGCTGACGCTCGCTCGCGACCACCTCCGTAGCGCAAGCGCGAGAGTACGGACGCGGTCGCGTGCAGTTTCGACGGCTCACTCGCTGGCGCTCGTTCACACGGCAGACCCTAGTCTGGAGAGGTGACCACCTGGAACAGCCTCCGGATCAGTCTCGTGCAGCAGGCCTCGGGTCTCGACCCCGACGCCAACCGGTCCCTCTTGGCCGAGCTGACACCGAGCGACAGCGACCTGGTCGTCTTCCCCGAGGTCTTCGCCAGGGACTTCGGCAAGCCGGGATCCGACCTGAGTCCGTACGCCGAGGCCCAGGACGGGCCGTTCGGGACCGAGCTGTCCCGGGTGGCTGAGAAGCGCGGCGCCACCGTGGTGGCCGGGATGCTCGAGACCAGCGGCGATGCCGACGGCCGGCCGTTCAACACCTTGCTCGTGCGGGGCGGTGCGGAGGCGGCGTACCGGAAGATCCATCTCTACGACTCCTTCGGCTACAAGGAGTCGGATGCGCTGGTCGCGGGCGCGATCGAGCCGGTCGTGGTCGACATCGACGGGGTGCCGACGGGGCTGATGACCTGCTACGACCTGCGCTTCCCCGAGCTCGCCCGGCGTCTGGTCGACCAGGGAGCCGAGCTGATCGTGCTGCCGGCCGCCTGGGTGGCCGGTCCGCGCAAGGTCGACCACTGGCGCACCCTCGTGCGAGCACGTGCGATCGAGAACACCGTCTTCATCGCGGCGGCCGCCCAGTCGGCCCCTCGCTACTGCGGTCACTCGATGGTCGTCGACCCTCTCGGGGACGTGCTGGCCGAGGCCGGTGAGGGCGACGAGATCGTCTCCGCGACGATCGATCGAGCCGTGCTCGAGGAGGCGCGTCGCACCAACCCCTCCCTGGTCAACCGCAGAATGTGACCCTCGTCAACAACTCCCCGTCACAGCGGTAAACGGATATCGATGACTCGTTAGGTTCACCCCTTCCCCGGTATCCTCGCCTGTTATGGACCGAGCCCCCCGCCGTCGCGCTGACAAGAGCAAGCGTGGCCGTCGTGCAGCCGGTCGCAGCGAACCCACACCCGCCTACGTGGAGCCGACCTCGAGCGAGGCGCTGGCCTATGACCAGTGGGCGGAGGACGACTGGAACGGCTATCAGGACACCGGCCAGACCTTCGGCGGGCAGAGCAACGGCCCGGGCTGGAGCGAGAACGGCTGGGCCGACGACACGTGGTACGACGAGCGGCAGCAGGCTCAGGAGCCTCCCTCAACCGGTGGTGGTCGCCGGATCGCCGGCCGCGCTGAGCCCGAGCAGTTCGACGAGCCGAACGGCTACACGGGCAAGCGTGCTGCGCGGACGGCACCGGAGGAGCCCTCCTACGGCGGCTACCCGGCGCCGGAGTTCCGGACCGAGCCCGAGCCCGCTCTGAGCGGGCCGACCGCGCCGCCGCCGAGTGCCTGGCAGGCCCCGGCCTACTCCGCGCCTGCTCCCTACCTCGGCACGACCGGCCTGGCGCAGGCGCCGCAGACGCCACCCCACGTCCCGCAGCCCGCGTATCAGCCCGACCCCTACCAGTCCGGCCATCTCGAGCCGGTCCACGATCCCGTCGGGCCCTACGACACCGAGACGTCCGGTCGGCCCACCACCGCCGCCAAGGTGACCTCGTTCCTGGCTCAGCCGCGGGTCCCCGGAGCCGGCGCCGCCCGCGCGGGCCTCGGCATCATCGAGAGCCTGACCGCCGGCACCGTCCGGGCGATCTGGCTGGTCGCGCTCGCCGTCGGCGTGCTCGGCCTCGCGGTCAGCGCCTTCGACCTGGGCCCCGAGATCGTCGGCGGCCTCGGCGCCGTCGTGGTCGGCACCGCTTACACCTTCGCGCTGGCTCACCGCACCGGTGGCCGCCCGCTGATCTTCGGCTCCCTGGCAGGGGTTGCCGGGCTCGTCGTGGTGCTCATGGACAACGAGGCGCTGCGTACGGGTGCGGCGGTTCTCGTTGCATCGGTGGCGGCGGTCCTCGCGGTGATGGCCACCGTCCCGTCGCGACGCTTCCCGAAGACGATCCGGGAGACGTTCATCGCTGTCGGCATCGCCGCGCTGGGCAGCTTCGCCGCGCTCGGCTTCGAGCCGGTGGTGATGGTCTCCCGATTCGAGTACGCGACGCTGGCCTGCTCGCTCGCCATCGCCTTCTTCGCGGTCTACCGCCTCGGTGCCGGCCTGCACGGCCTCGGCCGGCGCGGCGCGATCATCGTCGGCATCGGTGGCCTGATGCTGGCGCTCACCCTGATCTACGCCGAGATGCTGCGCCGCTACGGCAGCACCGGCCTGATGGACTCGGTCGACGACATGCAGCGCTGGTGCCGCATCCACATCGGTGGCTACCCGCACCCGATCCAGGCGCTCTTCGGGGTCCCAGCGCTGGTCTGGGGCACCCACATGCGCTCCCGGCGCCGCCAGGGCTGGTGGGTCTGCCTCTTCGGCGTGACGCTCACCGCGCCGGTCGCGAGCACGTTCCTCAACCCCGATGTCGGGCTCGCCGAGGCGGCTCTCTCGGTCGTCTACAGCATCCTCATCGGTCTGGTGATCGCGTTCGTCATCATCCGGATCGACCTCGCGCTCACCGGCTCGACCGCCGCCGGCAGCGGTCGCAGGGCGGCGCGTGAGGCCGACGAGGCCAGCGCCGTCCGCCCCGAGCCGGGGCGTACGCACGCCCTGCTCTGACGCGCTCTCCAGCTAGCTAGGGCTACCACGCGGTAACCCATAGGTTCTGGGGTATGAGCCGCAGAACCCCCACCACGATCGCAGCCGAGATGGTCGCGAACGTCATGAGCGTTGGAGTGCAACCCGGGGACAAGGTGGCCGTCGGGGACACCGTCATGCTCTTGGAGTCGATGAAGATGGAGATCCCCGTCCTCGCCGAGGCCCCGGGCACCGTGGTAGCGGTCAAGGTCGCCTCAGGAGACGTCGTCCAGGAGGGCGACGTTCTCGTCGAGTTGAGCGCCTGAGGCTCAGGCGCACTAGACTCGGCCACGCGCCCACGGGCGCATGGAGAGGTGCCGGAGTGGCCGATCGGAACCGCCTTGAAAGCGGTCGTAGGGAGACCTACCGCGGGTTCGAATCCCGCCCTCTCTGCCAGACTCAGACCTCTTGCAGGTGCCGATCCACATCGATCATCAACCGCCTCAGCTCGAGGAGCAGATCCTCGAGGTCGGTGCGGTCGAGCACGTCGTCCGCGAGGACGGCGAGCCTGCTCAGCAGCGTGCCGCGGTCGCGGAGCGCGCTGACATCGCTGAGGGCATGCCACTCCTGCCCGGTGTCGAGGACCAGCAACGCATCACGTACGCCTCCGAGGCGCTGGCGCACCGACCACCGCCAGAGACCGACGTTGGCCCCCGGACGGGGAGCGGCGATTGCGGTATCCAGGGCCCGAAGAGCATCCGACATATTGGGAAGCACACCTGTCATGAGCAGATTGTGACCTAGGTCACGTAAAGGAGCAAGCCGATGCGGCTCTCGGCGCCCGTGTCGGCCACAATGGAGAGCGTGTCATCTGCTGAGCTCACCTACTACCGCCTCGCGCCATCCGTGCAGGCCCGCCTCGTCGGCGCCGCCATGGTCGGCCTGGCGCTCCTGGTCTTCGCCGGCACGGCCGTCGTGATCGCGGCCCGGATCGACTTCGCGTGGCTCTTCATCCCGCTCGCCGTCGGCGTCGCCGCGGTGATCGGGTTCGGTTGGTGGCTTCGCAACAAGGCGTACGTCCTGCGCGCCAGCGCCCAGGGCTACCGGATCGCGTTCGTGCGGGGTGCCGGTGTGCGCGAGGCCCGCTGGGTCGACATCCAGGAGGCGGTGACCACCGTGCCTGGCGGCACGCCGTGCCTGGAGCTGCGGCTCAAGAAGGGCGGCGCCACCACGATTCCGGTGACCATCCTCAGCATCGACCGCGAGCAGTTCGTACGCGAGCTCCAGGGCTACCTGAAGGCCACCATCAAGCCTCTCGACACCACCTCGGGTTCGTCCGACGCGCCCTGATTGGCCCCGGGAGTGCGGGTCTTGTAGCCTGTTCGAGCGGTATGGAGGCGTCGCCTAGTCCGGTCTATGGCGCTCGACTGCTAATCGAGTTTGGGGCTTAAACCCCATCGAGGGTTCAAATCCCTCCGCCTCCGCAGGTTTCACTGAGTTTGGCCCCCTTTCCGAGGGGGCCAAACCGCATTCTGACCTGCAATTTCATGCATTGCATCAGGCCGTACGACGGAACGTGAACTATCCGTAACGCCGTGACGTGCACAATAATCAGTCCGTAGGCCTCTCGGCACCTGTCGGCCTCGAGACCAGGAAGGGAAGAACATGAAGTTCGTACGCACCGCGACGGCACTTGCGCTGGCCTCGGCCGCCACAGTTGTTCTAAGCATGTTCGCCACTGCTCCGGCCCAGGCTGACACCGGGTGGGGGACCATCGTGGCACCGACGGAGGCCGCTTCGGCCTCGGGTGGCGACACGGGTTGGGGTATCAGCGGGAATTCCGTCAAGGCGCTGAAGGCTGACACCGGCTGGGGCACCTGAGAGTTGGGTCGGAGCGACGACGGCGCTCCGATCGAACCGTTTCAGTCGTCGATCTCGCCGGTCCCGCTTCGCCCGATCTCGTATCCGAGTTGAAAGCGGGTCTCGGCGTCGAACTCGTCCTTGAGATCGGCGACATACCCTGCGTAGGTTCGTGGGCTCACTCCGAGGCGTTTCGACGCCGCCGGATCGGAGTGACCCTCGATGAGCATCCGCAAGGTCATCGACCTCTGCTCGCTGGCGATGTCCTTGAGGGTCGATGAATCGCTCATCGTGAACGGTCTGGCACGTTCCCACGCGCGCTCAAACACATCGATGAGGTACGCGACCACCGACGGCTCGCGGATAGCGACGGCGGTGTCGACGCCGTCTGGACTGGGGATGATCGCGATGCTTCGGTCGAAGATCATGATCCGGTTGAAGAACTCGTCAAGCGTACGAACCTCTCCGCCTGCCGCGGACACGGCGGAGACGTACTCCCTGGTCTCACTGCTTCGTCTAGCGGCGTGCTGGTAGAGCGTGCGCATGTGGACTCCGCGCTTGATCAACGCCGTGTCTCGGATGATCGCGTTCTCCAGAATGCTTCCCACGCCGCGCCGGTTCTGGGGCTGGGCGGTCAGCGCCTCGAACTCGCATTCTGCGACGAGCGAGTCGATGAACGGCTGAATCGCCGGACTGTGGACATAGGTGAACGGGCCGCGTTGGTCGTCCGGCGCCGAACGCCGCCAAGCACTGCGCAGGGCTGTGAAGTCGTTGGCCCACTCGGCTGATTCCTGAAGAAGCCGGATGCCCTCCTGAGTCATGGGTGCGACGATCTGAGCTTGGACGGTGGCTGGGTCGACGGTCACCCAGGTGTCCGCTGCGTCGTCGGGTTTGCGGACGAGGCCCAGCTCCTCGAGAGCGGTCAGTGCGCCAGCGAACTCTCCGCCTTCGCCGATCCGCGGGTCGGATGTGGGGATCCCGCCCCGGTCCGCGATGAGCTCGAAGAGCTCGATGCCCTTGGCCTCGAGCAGTGCACGCGTCCCAGGCGTGCGTCCATCGTCGGTCACGTTCTTCTCCTCGCCGGACGGCGTGGGTTGACGCTTGCTCACGCTCCACCTCCCCGATGCTGTGGACTAGCGCCAGATCTTCTCACACGTGGCGATTTCGGGTCACGGACCATCTTCCGCTAATCTTCTACACGTTGCTTCGGTAACACTGCGCCTGTAGCTCAACGGATAGAGCATCTGACTACGGATCAGAAGGTTTGGGGTTCGAATCCCTACAGGCGCGCAGAATATGTAAGGTAGTGAAAGGCCCCTGACCAGGTAGAACGCCCGGTTGGGGGTCTTCTTCATGTCCGCATCCTGTGCTTCGGCAGTCTCTCGGGCGCCTACGGCCGATCCGGGATCATCCCGGGCAGGCTGAGAAGTATGAAGGCCCCGGTGGCGGCGAGGGTTCGTAGGGTGTGAAAGATCAGCCACGGCTTCTCGAACGAGGACACGGCGCCGTCGTTGGCCAGGGCGTCGTTCAGCGGCAGGTTCGCCGCGAAGGTGATGACGACGGCGGCGACGGCCAGGCACGCGGCGGTGATGGAGAGCGGGCCCCGGTGCCATCCGAGGAGGATCAGCGCCAGGAGCGGGGCGCCGAGGAAGAAGGCCAGGAACACCGGGTTGACGATGACCACGTTGAGCCGGTTCATGACCCGCGCGTAGACCTCGTCGGGCTGGCCGTGCAGCGCCGGCATGAAGGCGACCAGGAACGCGATGTAGATGCCGGCGGTGACGCCGTTGAGCAGCCTCGCGCCGGTGAGTACGACCTCGCTCATGACTGCTCACCCCGGCCGAGATCATCGATGCTTCGAGCTGCGCGGCCCAGGACCGCCTCGACATCGCTGGTCACGTACGCGTTGCGTCCGTCGAGAACCTCCTCGAACAGGTACGCCAGTCCGGCCGCGTCGGCCGCCGGCAACCCGGCCGCGGTCAGGACCGCGACGTAGTCCTCGGTGGGCATGGAGCGGTACGTCACGGTGGGCCCGCCGATGGCGTGCGTGGCCTCCTCGAAGGTGAGCAGCTGTGGGCCGGTGAGCTCCAGGACCCGGCCGACGTAGCCCTTGTCGAGGAGGGCGGCGACGGCGACGGCGGCGATGTCGTCGGCGTCGACGAACGGCTCGGCGACGGTGTGCTCGACCATGGTGAGCGATCCGGCCGCGAGCTCGTCCGCGAACGCGCCTTCGGTGAAGTTCTGCATGAAGAAGGCCGAACGCAGGATCGTCCATTCAGCGCCCGAGGCCATCATGGCCTGCTCGGCTCGCTGGGCACCTTCCTCGCCGCGGCCGGAGAGCAGTACGAGCCGGCTGCAGCCGGCGGCGACGGCCTGGGCGGCGAACGCACCGATGATCTCGTCGGCGCCCGGCAGGCCGAGGTCGGGCTGGAAGGTCAGGTAGGCCGACTCGCAACCGTCGAGGGCCTCGGACCAGGTGGTCCGGTCGTGCCAGTCGAACCGGGGTGCTGAGTGGCGGGTGACCGCCCGTACGTCGTGGTCGAGGGTCTGGAGGCGGCGGGTGACGCGCTGGCCGGTCTTGCCGGTGGCGCCGGTGATGAGAGTTGTCATGCCTCTAATCTGGCCTGCCGGGAGCGACGGAGGAATACGTCCGGCTCCATGGAGCATGCGTTATCGTCTCACCATGTCGTCACTGGATCTACTCGTAGATGGTCCACGGGCCCAGGCCGCCTTCCTGCTGAAGGCCGTGTTCGCCGGGGAGTGGTCGATCACCGCCGAGGACGAGGTGCCGCTCACGGTCATCGCGATCGCCCGCGGCGAGGCGGTCTTCACCGGCTGCGAGGGACCGCAGGAGGTGGCGGCAGGTGACGTGATCGTGTGCCGCGGGCCGGCGACCTACGTCATCGCCGACTCGGCCGGTCGCCCCGCCGATATCCGGATCCTGCCCGGCCAGGTCTGTGTCGACCCGAGCGGGGCTCTGCTGGCCGAGGAACTGGCGCTGGGCGTACGCACCTGGGGAAACAGTCGCTCGCCGGAGGCGACCGTGATGCTCATCGGTACCTATGAGCGCGAGACCTCGGTCGGCGCGCTGCTGTTGTCCCGGCTGCCGACCAGTGTGGTGCTGCGCGGCTTCGACACCGCCGTCGTCGACCTCCTGTCCGCAGAGCTGGTGCGCGAGGAGGCCGGCCAGGCGGCCCTGCTCGACCGGCTGCTGGACGTACTCGTGGTCAAGGCCGTGCGTGAGGTGCTCTCGGCCTCCCCGGCACTTCCCGCCGATGACGCGGTCGCCGCGGTGCTGCGCGCCATGGAACGGCACCCGCAGCTGCCCTGGACGGTCGCCGGCCTCGGTGAGCAGGTCGGTCTCTCGCGTGCCGCTCTGGCCAGGCGCTTCACCGAGCAGGTCGGCGAGCCACCACTGGCGTACCTGACAAGGTGGCGGCTCGCTCTGGCCGCGGACCTGCTGATCGGCACGGACCTGACCCTGTCGGCGATCGCCGCCCGCGTCGGCTACGCGAACCCGTTCGCCCTCAGCGCGGCCTTCAAGCGTCTCCACGGCACCTCACCGACATCCTTCCGGAGCCGCCACGTCGCCTGACCCTGTGCGACGACGGCCGCGCGGGATCGTTATTACGTCAAGCAACTACCCGCTAGCCTCGTTGGTATGGATGGTCGGCGTGCAGCAGCTGGGGAGGTGGCCCCACTGTCGCCCGAGGAGGAGACTGCCTGGCGTGCGTTGGGGCGGGCAGTCGTGGTGATTCCGCGGGTGCTCGACTCCGATCTCATGCAGTCGGAGGGCCTGAGTCTCACGGAGTACACCGTGCTGATGAACCTGTCCGAGGCTCCCGAGCGCTCGTTGCGCATGAGCGAGCTCGCCAACTACGTATCGATCTCGGTCAGCGGGCTGACCCGTGTCGTGGAGCGGTTGGAGCGGACGGGCTTGGTCGAGCGGGTCCGTTCGACGGCGGACGGTCGCGGCCAGCTGGCGCGCTTGACCCCGGCCGGACTGAAGTGTCTGAAGAAGGCTTGGCCGGTGCACCTGGAGAGCGTCCGGCGCCACGTGATGGATCATCTCCAGAATGTCGATCTGGCCGCGTTCGCTGATGCTCTCGAGGCGGTCGCTCGGGCCGAGGTCGGACCGCCGGTTCGCCGCCGAGGTCGCTGACCATCGTCAGATCCCTCGACAGCCTTGCCTGCTCGGGTAAGTTATTTGTGCGCACAAACAAATATGCGGACCAAGCAAGGACGAGAGATGACAGACATCGACATTGAGGTCGCACATGCCCCAGAGCGTCTGCGCTACGAAGCGCGTGTGGACGGAGCCGTGGTGGGGTTCGCGGAGTACATCCTCGCCACCGACCTGATCGTGTTCACCCACACCGAGGTCGACCCCGCCTACGAGGGGAAGGGCGTCGGCTCGGCGATCGCCAGGTTCGCGCTCGACGACGTCCGCGACACCAGCGAGCGCAAGGTGATGCCGCTCTGCCCGTTCATCAAGGGCTGGATCGGGAACCATCGCGAGTACGTCGAACTCGTGAAGCGTGTGCCTCCGTCGACGGCGAAGGACTGACCATGGCGCGCAAGACCTACACCGGGCCCGTGGTCGACGTCTCCTTCGACGGTGAGGTGTGTCAGCACGCGGCCGAGTGCGTACGAGGCATGCCCACCGTCTTCGATCCTTCCGCGCGGCCGTGGATCGACCCCACGCAAGCCGGTTCGGAGGGGACCGCCCAGACCCTGCGAGAGGTGATCGGGCGCTGTCCTTCCGGCGCCCTTCGCGTCGTCGATCACCCTTGGCCGGCACGATCTTCGCGATCTCGCAGTCAGGCCTCGGCGAGTTCGTCTACCGCATGGCACCGCCCGAACAGCTCTGACCCGGCCTCATAATGTGCCGGTGACCCTTCCCCAGATCCTCGGGCGCCTGCGCCAGGTCAAGCCACTCGGTTCCGGCGGTTTCGCGGAGGTGTGGCTCTACCACGACCCGGACCTCGACTCACCCGTAGCCGTGAAGGTGCTCAGTGCCCAGTGGACACAGGCGGCCGACATCCGGGAGCGGTTCCTGCAGGAGGCGCGCTTCCTCCGCTCGGTCGACTCGCCCCACGTCGTCTCGGTCCACGACATCGGCGAGACTCCGACGGGTGCGCCCTACTTCGTGATGGCGTACGCCGACGCGGGCAGCGTCGCGGAGCTGATCAGCCAGCACCCTCACGGGATGCCGCCGCAGTTGGTCGCCGATCTGGTGGCACAGGCCGCGTCCGGCCTCGACGCACTGCACGTACGCTCCGTCATCCACCGCGATCTGAAGCCTGCCAACATCCTGCTCGCCGGTGGGTCGGACGGCAGGCTGCGGGCCATGGTCGCCGACCTGGGCGTGGCGCGTGCGCTCGACCAGCACACGGAGGTGACCCGGCAGATCGGGACGCCTGCCTACATGGCCCCCGAGCAGTTCGACGAGTCACTGCCGATCGACCATCGCGCCGACGTACGCAGCCTGGGCGCGGTCGCGTGGGCGATGTTCGCGGGGCGCTCGCCCGCGCCGGCGTTGACGGTCGTGTCCCGAGTTCCCGAGCTCGGCACGGTCGCGCCCGTGCCTGCAACCGTGTCCGCGGTGATCATGCGGGCCCTGGAGCCGAGGGCCGAGGACCGCTGGCCGGACGCGGGGAGCTTCGCCGCAGCCCTCACCGCCGCGGCCGCGGGGCGGGCGGTCGACGTACCTCCTGCTTCGGACGCGCAGACCGTGCTCCGTTCGCCGGCGCCAACATCGCCGCAGCCGCAGCCGCCCGCGCGCAGTCGGCGCAACGCTGTCCTCGTCGCGGCCGTCGTCGTCGCCGCCGTCGTGCTGGGCGGCGCCGCGACCTGGTTCGTCGCGCGCGGTCCGGCCGAGGAGCCGGCCAGCGGTACGGAGACCGCCGCGGGGCAGCCGGTCAGCGGCGCGGAGACCGCGGCCGTACGATTCGTCGACGCGCTCCAGGCGGGCGACTGCGAGGCTGCGGGCCTCTACATCCCCGACCTCGACGATCCGGCCGCGTGGGACTGCACCGATGACGCCAACGGTGGCGACGGCTTCTACTACCACATCCTCGAGGACCTCGACGCCGGCGGCGAGCGGCGGGTCGAGGACCTCGGGGACGGGCTCTTCCGGGTGGTCTGGGTGGACCAGGGCTACGTCAACATGCAGCGTCAGGAAGACACTCTGTTCACTGTGCAGCAGGTCGTCTGCTGCTAGAAGTCGACCTGCGGCTCACTCCTCGCGGAGGATCTTCGGGGGGCCTGCGGGAGTGGCTTCGCCGCGCTCGACGGCGGCGGTGTGGCTGGCGAGGGCGCGTTCGAGGAGCTCCATGAGAGGAGTCTCGTCGCGGGCGATCTGCAGGTACTTCGGGCCGAGGGAGACGATGAGGTCGCGCTCGGCGAGGAGGGCGTTGTGGATGCGCTCGCGCTCGGCCGGGTCGGCGGTGTATTCGGAGTCGAGGTAGGCGGCGGCGTGCCGGCGGGCGTTGCCGATCGCGTTCTTCGCGCGGCCGCGCTTGCTGAAGAGTGAGGCGACGACGGTCACGACGAGTACCCCGAGGATGACGCTCAGGGAGAGGCCGGTGCTGATCTCGACCACGTGCACGGACTCACCGTCGTTGATGAACGGGACGTTGTTCTCGTGGAGCGCGTGCAGGATCAGTTTCACGCCGATGAAGGCGAGGATCGCGGCCAGTCCGTAGGAAAGGAAGATGAGCCGGTCGAGCAGGCCGTCGAGCAGGAAGTAGAGCTGGCGCAGGCCCAGCAGCGAGAACGCGGTCGCGGTGAAGACGAGGTAGACGTTCTGGGTGAGGCCGAAGATCGCCGGGATCGAGTCGAGGGCGAAGAGGATGTCGGTGCCGCCGATGGCCACCATCACCAGCAGCATCGGCGTCAGGATGCGCTTGCCGTTCTCCACCGTGAAGAGCTTGTCGCCGTCGTAGTGCTCACTGACGTGGAACAGCCGTCGGGCGAGGCGTACGACGACGTTCTCCCCGTGGGAGTCGTTGTCGGGCTTCAGCATGTTGCCGGCCGTCATCAGCAGGATCAGGCCGAACAGGTAGAACACCCAGGCGAAGGTGTTGATCAGCGCGGCGCCCACGAAGATGAACCCGGTGCGGGCGATCAGCGAGAACGTGATCCCGAAGAGGAGCACCTTCTGCTGGTCTTCGCGGGGCACCCGGAAGCTCGTCATGATGATCAGGAAGACGAACAGGTTGTCGACCGAGAGCGCCTTCTCGGTGATGTATCCGGCGAAGTACTCTCCGCCCATCGCGCCGCCGCCGAAGATCAGCACACCGACGCCGAACAGCAGCGCGATCGCGACGTAGACCGCAGACCAGGTGGCCGCCTCCTTCAGGGTGGGGGTGTGGGCCTTGCGTACGTGAAAGATGTAGTCGAAACCGAGCAGGCCGACGATCGCGACGACGGTGACCAGCCACACCCATGTTGGTGCGCCCATAGTGACAAACCCCCTGAGAGTCGACCCGAGACTTGGGATCGGCCTCAGCCTAGGCGGAGGTCCTCGGGATCGACAGCCCATCGATGATCTGGGGCAGCGCGTCTTCGAGGAGCCGGTCGGCACGGGGGTCGTCGGGGCGGATCGTACGCATCGTGACGCTGTGGAGGAACACGCCCATCATCGTCTGGGCGAGGAGGTCGGTCGGCATCGTGGAGGTGCGGTCGAGGCGGTCCAGAGCGAGATCGACGACCTCGACGAGCTGCTCGCTGAGCGCCGTGAACGTCGCCGAGCTGATCTCGCGCGCGTCAGCGTCGCGCAGGCTCTGCAGCACCACCTCGCTCTGCAGGACGAACCAGCGGTCCTGGAGCGGGCGGATCGCGTCGAAGGCCGCGCCGATCAGTGATCCGCTCGAGTCGGCGTCGCTGTGCTCGCCGACGGCGGTGCGTACGGCCTCGATCAGCCTCTCCGACTCCTCCTTGAAGGTCTCGAGCAGCACCTCCTCGACGCTGCCGAAGTTGGAGTAGAACGCTCCGCGCGTGTAGCCGGCCGCGCTGACCAGGTCGTCGACGGTGACCCGGCGTGCCCCGCGCTCGACGAAGACGTCGACGGCCGCGGACAGCAGCCGGGCGCGGGTGTTCGTACGTCGCCTGGGGGCCTTCACCTCGGTCATGTAGCAATCCTCACATATGCCGACGATACACTTTTGTATTGAATGCGTTAGTGTATTGAACGTGTCCTCCTACCTCTACCGACTCGGCCGACAGGTCGCCCGCCACGCCAAGACCGTGCTGGCGCTCTGGCTCCTGCTCGCCGTGCTCCTGGGTGCGCTGACCGTCTCGCTCGGCGGCAAGCTGCAGAACGACTTCACGATCCCCGGCACCGAGTCCCAGCAGGGCCTGGACGCGCTCACGCAGCGCTTCCCCGAGGTCTCCGGGACCTCCGCCCAGCTGGTCTTCGTCGCTCCCGAGGGGGAGAAGATCGACGACCACCGCAAGGAGATCCGGGCGGTGCTCGACGCGGTCGAGGAGGTGGACCACGTCGCGACGGTCACCGACCCGCTGGCCGCGGAGAGCAGAACCGTCAGCGACAACGGCCGGGACGCGCTGGCGACGGTGCAGTTCGACCTCGGTCTCGACGAGCTCCCCGAAGGTGTGACCTCGGATCTGGAAGAAGCTGCGGAGCTGCCGTCGGGGTCTTCGCTCGAGCTCCACGTCGGTGGGGATGCGTACTCCGTCACCGGGGTGCACGTCAGCGCGACGGAGGGGATCGGGATCCTCATCGCCCTGCTCGTCCTGGCGATCACGTTCGGGTCGCTGCTGGCCGCCGGCCTGCCGATCCTGACCGCGCTGCTCGGGGTGGCGATCGCCATGGCGGGGATCTTCTCGGTAGCCGCGGTCACCACGATCTCGGCCACCACCCCGACTCTGGCGCTGATGATCGGGCTCGCGGTCGGGATCGACTACGCACTGTTCGTGATCGCCCGGCACCGCAGCCAGCTCGCCACCGGTCTCGCGGTGGAGGAGTCGATCGCGCGGGCGGTCGCCACCGCCGGCAGTGCGGTCATCTTCGCGGGCGTCACGGTCATCATCGCGCTGTGCGGCCTCGTGGTCGCGGGCATCCCGTTCCTCGCGGTGATGGGGTACGCAGCAGCCTCGGCCGTCCTGGTCGCGGTGCTCATCGCGCTCACCGCCGTGCCGGCGCTCCTCGCGATCGCGGGGGAGCGGCTGCGGCCCAAGCCCGGGTCTCGGGCCCACCGGCGTGAGGCTGTCGCGGAGGGGCGGCCTCACGCCATCACGCTCGGGGCGCGTTGGGTGCGGCTGGTGACCAAGGTGCCGGTCGTCACGATCGTGCTCTCGCTGCTGGTGATCGCCGTCCTGGCGATCCCGGCCCGCGATCTCGCGCTGGGGCTCAACGACAACGGCAGCGCCGATCCGGGGACTGCTCCGCGGGAGACGTACGACCTGATCAGCCGCGACTTCGGGCCGGGCTACAATGCGCCGCTGTTCGTGACCGTGGACATCATCGACACCACCGATCCGGTCGGTGTGATGGACGACTTCGGCAAGGCGCTCGGGACGTACGACGGGGTGCAGAAGGTCGCGCTGGCCACACCGAACCGGACCGCCGACCTCGGGCTCGTGGTGATCTACCCGACCACCGAGAAGAGCGACCCGGCGACCGCATCGCTGGTCAAGGAGATCCGCGCGGACTCGGCAGACCTGGCGGAGCGGTTCGGGATCGAGGACGTCATGGTCACCGGGCAGACCGCGGTCGCGATCGACGTCAGCGCTCGCCTGTCCGGTGCGATCCTGCCGTTCGGGGCCGTCGTCGTCGGGCTGTCGCTGATCCTGCTGACGATCGTGTTCCGCTCGATCGCGGTCCCGCTGAAGGCCACGCTGGGCTACGTGCTGTCGGTGGCGGCCTCGTTCGGGGTGGTCGCCGCGGTCTTCGAGTGGGGCTGGGGCGCCGACCTGTTCAACGTCGCCAAGGTCGGCCCGGTGATCGCGTTCTTCCCGATCATCCTGATGGGCGTGCTCTTCGGGCTCGCGATGGACTATGAGGTGTTCCTGGTCTCCCGGATGCGGGAGGACTTCGTCCACACCGGCGACGCCCGGCGTTCCGTGGACACCGGCTTCGCCGCCAGCGCCCGCGTCGTCACCGCCGCGGCGATCATCATGATCGCCGTCTTCGCGGCCTTCGTGCCCAACGGCGATCCGATCGTGAAGCCGATGGCGCTGGGCCTCACCGTGGGGGTGCTCGTGGACGCGTTCCTGGTGCGGATGACGCTGGTGCCGGCGGTGCTCGCCCTGCTCGGGCGCGGTGCCTGGTGGCTACCGAGCTGGCTGGACCGGCGGATGCCGGTCCTCGACATCGAGGGTGAGGCGCTCGTCCACCACCTCGAGCACGCCGACTACGTCGCCTCGAACGGTGAGGTCGCGGTCCGCGCACGGCAGGTCGAGGTGTCGGAGGCGCTCGCGCCGTTCGATCTCCACCTGCGGCCGGGAGGGCTCGGGATCGTCCACGGGTCCGACCCTGTCGCGCGGACCGCCGCGCTCGCTGTTCTCACCGGGCGGCTCGGCTTCTCGGGGCAGCTGGTCGTGCTCGACCGGCTGCTGCCGGAGGAGGCAGGCGCCGTGCGTGCCCGGGCAGCTCTCGTCGGCGACGTAGCGGAGGCGCTCCGGGTCGTGGGTGCGCGGCGTACGCCGGCGCTGGTCGCCATCGACAGCCCGACCTCGCTCGATATCGGGCAGCTCGCGGCACTGTCCGCGCTGACCTCGCGTGGCACGACGGTCCTGCTCGGGATGCCGTCGTTGCCCGCCGTGTCGCAGGTCGCGGACGCGATCGCTCATGCGACGCCCGCACGCACCACACCCGATCCTGAGCTCACCGACCCTGCGGCTTCGGTCGCCGACCTGGAGACAGTCCGATGAAACGTACGAAATCATGGTGGTCGGGCCGCCGCCTGGTGGCGGCCGCGATCCTGCTGCCGGTCGTCGTGACGGTGCTCGCGCTCGTCGCGCTCAGCGACCGCGCCGAGAACCTCGACAAGGTGCCCGCCGCGGTGGTCAACCTCGATGAGCCGGTGACGACGGGGAGCGGGAAGACTAAGCAGACGATCTACGCCGGCCGGGCACTGGCCGCGGACCTCGTCTCCTCCTCGGACTCGTCCGCGAGCCCCACGCTCGGCTGGGAGCTCACCGATGCAGCGGATGCCCGGGAAGGCTATGCGGACGGGACGTACGCGGCCGTGATCACGATCCCCAAGGACCTGTCCAAGACGCTGTCCGGGGTGCAGGGGAGCGACCCGAGCGCCGGCCGGGTCAGCGTCGAGGCGTCCGACGCCTCCAGCGAGGTGACCGCCGAGATCGCTCGTCAGGTGGCGCGGCAGTCGGCGTCGACCCTGGGGCGTACGGTCACGACGACCTACCTCGACGGGGTCCGGGACCAGACCGGGAAGCTCAAGACCAGCCTGGACTCGGCCGCCGACGGGGCCGACCAGCTCGCCGACGGCACCGCTGCCGCCGACTCGGGGGCAGGGAAGGTCGCCGAGGGTGCTCGGTCGCTCAGCTCTGGTGCGTCCGGGGCCGCTGACGGCGCCTCGCAGGTCGCGGGCGGGCTCGACACGCTCGCCGGCGGGACCGCGCGGCTGGAGTCAGGCGCGGGATCGCTGGCCGGGGGCGCGGGCAAGGCGTCGAAGGGCGCGTCCTCGCTGGCCGCCGGTGCCGGCAACCTGAGTGGCGGGCTGAACCAGCTTGAGAGGTCGACCGCGGGGCTCCCGTCGCAGACCTCGTCGCTCGCGGCCGGCGCCTCGCAGGTGTCGGAGGGAGTGGCCGGCTACACCCAGCTCGCCAAGGGCTGGGCGCAGGCGTGCGCGAGCGACCCGCTGCTCGCGGCCTCCAAGCCGCAGCTCTGCGGTGCCACCGCCTCGGCGGTCGGCTCCGGCGGCGGGCAGGCCGACCAGCTCGCCGCCGGGGCGGACCAGGTCGCCTCGGGTGCCTCCGCGCTGTCGCAGGCGGCGCCAGAGCTGACCGGAGGGATCTCGTCGGCGGCCGACGGTGCCGGGAAGGTCGCGTCCGGGGCGTCCCAGGTCGCCGACGCCAACGCCCGCCTCGCCAAGGGTGCGCGTGAGCTCGAGTCCGGCCTCGGGAAGACCAACGACGGCGCCACCGAGCTGGCCTCCGGGGCCGATCAGCTCGCCTCCGGGACCAAGCAGATCGAGAGCGGGTCGGCTTCGCTGGCCTCCGGGGCCGACGACCTCTCCGCCGGGACCTCCTCGCTGACCGAGGGTGCGTCCTCGTTGGCCTCGGGGCTCGACGACGGGGCTTCGCAGATCGCGGTTCCCGGTGAGAAGCAGGCCGAGGTCGTCGCCGACCCGGTGCAGGTCTCGGTCGCCTCCGGCCCCTCCACCTCCGGGGTGACCCGGCTGGCGCCGGCAGTGATCGCGCTGGCGCTGTGGCTCGGTGCGCTGGCGATCTACCTGCTCCGCCCGGCCTTCCCCACGGGGCGGCTGCGGGAGGCGCTCACGGCGCGGCGGCTCACCTTGGCCGGTCTGTGGCCGGCCGCTCTCGTCGGGCTGGCGCAGGCGGTTCTCCTCGTGGTCGCGGCCGCGCTTCTCGGCGCCGATCTCGCCCGACCGTTCGCCGCGGTCGGGATCGCGGTGCTCGCCGCGTCGGCGTTCGTCGCGGTCCACCAGGCCGTCGTCGCGCTCGCCGGCCAGCGCCGTGGCTGGCTGATCTCGCTCGGGTTCGTCGCTCTGCAGCTGGTCTCCCTCGGCGGGCTGTTGCCGGTCACCACGGCCTCCGCGCCGTTCGGTGCGCTCGCGGGCATCCTTCCCGTCCCACTCGCCGCCGAGGCGCTCCGCGGGGTCGCCGTCGCGCAGAGCGGTGCTGCGGTCGCTGCGCCGTTGGGTGGGCTGGTCCTCTGGCTCCTGCTCGCGGTGGCGGTCAGCCTCTTCGCGGCGGGTCGGGCGCAGCGTACGTCTGTCGCGGAGATCCGCGGAGCGGCGGCTGCCTGACGGGGGCGCGCCGCCCATGTAACACGTCGTTCGTAGGACTATCCGGTCGCTGCAATAGGGCGAGAAGTCCTACGAACGACGTGTTACAGCTCGTCGCGGCGGCTCAGAGCAAGGTGTCGTGCAGCACGATGTGCTCGTCGAGCGCGGCGCGGCCGACGTCGAGGCGGTTCACGGCGGCGTCGGGGTCGGCGGTGCCGAACGAGATGCCGTAGAGCAGCTTGAGGTCGGCGGGCAGGCCGAGGTGGGCGCGGACGGTGTCGGCGAAGAGGCCGTGCATGCCCTGGGGTACGCCGTGGTAGCCGCGGGCGGTGAGGGAGAGCAGGAAGTTCTGGGCGTACATGCCGACGTCGTTGGCAGCGCGTACGACATCGCCGAGCTCCGGCACGAAGAGCAGGGCCACGTGGGGCGCGCCGTAGAAGCGGAGGTTCTCGGCGACGGCCTTGGTGCGGCCGTCGACGTCCTCGCGGGCGATGCCGAGGGCGCCGTAGAGGACGGCCCCGGTCTGCTGCGACCGCTGGACGTGGACGCTGTCGCCATCACCGTACGTCGTGGTGAAGTCGGGGCTCATCTGGCCGGCCTCGAACGCCTTGAGCATCGCCTCGCTGAGGCGCTCGCGGGCCTTACCGGAGAAGACGTGGACCTCCCACGGCTGGGTGTTGCTGTGCGACGGGGCGCGCTGGGCGTCCTCGAGCACACCGCGGATGTCGTCGGCGGGCACCGGGTCGGGCAGGAAGGCTCGCGCGGATCGGCGCGAACGGATCACGTCCGTGAAGGTGTCGACGGCGGTGGTGGTCACAAGAAGTTCCTCTCAGGTCTGCCGAGGCCGGTGGCCTCGATCCACTCCTGACCCAAGACGGAGGGACTCTCCGGTATTCCTGGGGCGGTTCGAAGGTGGCCGATCACACAGTCCGGGGTCCTATCCGGTTCGGGTGATACGCGGGAGTCGGACAGCGGCCTTAGCCGCGGCGCGCCAAAGACTCGAGATCCGATCTATCCGAGGGGGAATCCATGATCCGAAAGCTCGTCTGTGCGGTCGCGGCGGGCGTCGCCGCGGCGGCGCTCTGGTCGATGCCGGCCTCGTCTGCACCCTTGCTGCAGCTTTCCGGCGCGATCTTCACCACCGACGTAACCGGCGCGCCCGTCAACCTGAACCACTACGCCGCGAAGCAGGACGTCTATCTCAACGGCGGTCCCGGCATCAATGCGCCCGATGACGCGGCCGGCCTGCCTGCCGGGATCTACGCCTTCCAGGTGACCGATCCCTCCGGCAAGACGCTGCTCTCCACCGATCCCGTCGGATGCCGCCGGGTCGAGGTCGACGCCAGCGGCCGTTTCGTCAGCATCGCGCCGAGCGGTGCGTGCGCTCACGCGACCGGAACCGACGCGGAGGACGGTGGCATCACCGTGCAGCTGTTCCCCTACCTCGACACCCCGAACAACGGTGGCGAGTACAAGGTCTGGCTGACGCCGTACGACACGCTCGACTCCCCCGCTCCGGGCAACCGGCACGGTTTCGTCCCGGCCGACAGCAAGACCGACAACTTCAAGGTCAAGGCACGGGCGATCGTCGAGATCGACACCCGGTTCTCACGCCACGGTGGACCGTTCATCGACGGTCTGGCTGCCGAGTGGACCGACACCCTGGGCGCGCACAACGTGAAGTACTCCGAGTACAACCCGGCGGTCCTCGCGTTCCACGAGGCGCATGTCGAGGCAGCTGAGGCGGGTCTGCACAAGATCACCGTGACCGACCAGGTCGGCTGCGAGATCGACGACGTGCACTACGCCGGGCAGACCTTCCTGCCCGACGCCAACGGCTCGGTCACCGTTCCGATCACGGTCAAGAAGCACATGAGTGGAGACCACACCTACTGGGTGGACGTGCAATGCGTCTGAGGCGCTGCGTCTGACCCTCTGATCCGGTCATCGCGATCATCAACCTAGCATTTGCTTGGTAGGCGTTCTAGACTGCCGCACATGGCAGTCGAGATCGACTTCAGCGGCAAGGTGGTCGCGGTGACCGGTGGCGCGCGCGGAGTGGGTGCCGGGATCGTCGCGCGGTTCCTGGCGGCGGGAGCGGAGGTCGAGATCTGCGGCCGGACCGCGCCGGACGAGCTTCCCGTGGTCGACGGGCGCAAGCCGGTCTTCGCCGAGGTGGACGTGCGGGATCCGGACCAGGTTTCGGCGTGGATCGCCGCGATCACTGCCCGGCTCGGACGGCTCGACGTGGTCGTCAACAACGCCGGCGGCGCGCCCTACGCCGACTTCGCGACCGCGTCGCCGCGATTCCACGAGAAGATCTCGGCGCTCAACTTCCTGGCCACCGCCTACGTCAGCCAGGCGGCGTACGAGGCGTTGACGGCCTCACGCGGATCCATCATCAACATCAGCTCGATCTCGGCACGGCGGCCCAGTCCCGGGACTGCGGTCTACGGGGCCGCGAAGGCGGCCGTCGAGAGCCTGACCGGGTCGCTCGCGGTCGAGTGGGCCCCGGACGTGCGCGTCAACGCCGTCTCCTGCGGGCTCGTCGCCACGCCGGGGTCCGAGGACCACTACGGCAGCCCGGAGCAGCGGGCCGCGGTGGCCGCGACCATCCCGCGCGGCGTCTTCGCGACGCCCGAGGAGGTCGGCGACGCCTGTCTCCTGCTCGCCTCCCCGCTCGCCGCGCACATCACCGGCGCCGTCCTCGCCGTCGACGGCGGCGGCGAGTGGCCCGCCTTCCTCCAGCACACCCCCAACTCCTGAGGAGCCCCCATGCCTGAAGCCGTCATCGTCTCCGCCACCCGCTCACCCATCGGCCGCGCCTTCAAGGGATCGCTCAAGGATTTGCGTCCCGACGAGCTGGCCGAGCAGATCGTACGCAGCGCCCTCTCGTCGGTTCCGGAGCTGGACCCGACGCAGATCGAGGACCTGATGATGGGCTGTGCCCAGCCCGCGGGGGAGCAGGGCTACAACATCGGACGGGTCGTCGGCGTACGGCTGGGCCTGGACGCCGTGCCCGGCACCACGGTCCACCGCTACTGTGCGTCGTCGCTGCAGACTACCCGGATGGCCTTCCATGCGATCCGCGCGGGAGAGGGCGACGCGTTCGTCTCCGCCGGGGTGGAGTGCGTGTCCCGCTACGAGCGCGGCAAGGCCGACGGGATGCCGGACACCAAGGCCGAGGAGTTCCTCAAGGCGGGCGAGCGCGGTGCCGCGCGGGTGGCCGCGGGCGAGCCCTGGACCGACCCTCGCGAGGCCGGCGACCTGCCCGACTACCACCTCGCGATGGGCGAGACCGCCGAGAACGTCGCCGAGATGTACGGCATCACGCGCGAGGCACAGGACGAGTGGGGCGTACGTTCCCAGAACCGCGCCGAGGCCGCCGCCGCCCGGGGTTTCTGGGAGCGGGACATCACCCCTGTGACGCTGCCGTCCGGCGAGGTCGTCGCCACCGACGACGGCCCGCGAGCCGGGGTCACGCTCGAGAAGGTCGCCGGCCTCAAGCCGGTCTTCCGTGAGAACGGCACGATCACCGCCGGCAACTGCTGCCCGCTGAACGACGGCGCGGCCGCGCTGGTGATCATGAGCGACGTACGCGCCGAGGCGCTCGGGATCAGGCCGCTGGCCCGGATCGTGTCGACCGGGGTCTCCGGGCTCTCGCCCGAGATCATGGGGCTCGGGCCGGTCGATGCCTCCCGCCAGGCGCTCGCTCGCGCCGGGCTCACTCCCGACGACATCGACCTGGTGGAGATGAACGAGGCCTTCGCCGCCCAGGTGCTGCCCAGCATCGCCCAGATCGGCCTCGACCCCGAGCGGGTCAACGTCAACGGCGGCGCGATCGCCCTCGGCCACCCCTTCGGCTCCACCGGCGCCCGCCTCACCACCACGCTTCTTCACGGTCTGCAGGAGACCGGCGGCCGCTACGGCCTCGAGACCATGTGTGCCGCCGGCGGCCAGGGCATGGCGCTGGTCATCGAGCGGCTCTGAGGAACGCTGGTCGAGCCGCGAGTCCTTCCCGTCGGTCGAGCCGCCTAGCGGCTCCGGCGGCTCGACCAGCGGGGGTGGGACGGTCAGCGGGGGTGACCAGCGGGGCAGCGGGCTCAGACGCTGCGGCGCCCCAGGTGGATGACGGCGACGGCGATGCGGCGCTCCTCGACCACGTAGACGATGCGGTAGCGGCCGACGCGGAGGCGGTAGCGGTCCTTGCCCCAGGCGTAGGCGCCGACGTCGCGCGGGGTCTCGGTCAGGGTGTCGACGGTGTCGAAGACCTGGATCAGGCCGATGGGGTCGTCGTCGACGTACGCCTCGGCCGACTGCAACGCCTCGTCGGCCCAGACGACCTGATAGGTCACTCGCCGGTGTGGCGGTCGAGACCGAGGGCGCGGCGTGCCTCGGCGTGCGGGGTGTAGCTGACCTCGCCGAGCTCGCGGCGCAGGGAGTAGCGCGCGAGGGCGAGATCGTCCTCGAGATCCTCGATGCGCCGCTCGTGATCGTTGAGGTAGGCGCGGATGGCCTCGCGGGCGACCTCCTGCTTCGACCGGTTCTCCGTCCTGGCACGGTCGGTCAGCAGCCGGTCGTCGGCCTCGCTGAGTCGCAGAGTCATAGCCATGGACCCACTGTAACCCGAAGTGGTATCACGCGGTATCGTACGCGTGTCGGATCGTCGAGTTTCACCCTGGGGGAAGTCCAATATGACGCTGACCGCGCTCTATCTGCTCGTCGCACTCGGAGCGGGGCTGGTCGCGATGTTCCTCAAGCTCCCGCCGCTGGTCGGCTTCCTGGCCGCCGGGTTCGGGTTGCACGCCGCCGGCGTCGGTGAGATGGCGGGGCTGCACACGCTGGCCGATCTCGGCGTCACGCTGCTCCTGTTCGGCATCGGCCTCAAGCTCGACGTGAGATCGCTGCTCCGGCCCGACGTCTGGCTGAGCACCTTCGCCCACCTCGGCTTCAGCGTCATCATCGGGGTCGGCCTGCTGGCCGGCATCGCGCCGCTCGGGTTCGCGCTCCTCGCTGACGCCGACCTGGGCGAGATGGCGTTGATCGCCTTCGTGCTCTCCTTCTCCTCGACCGTCTTCGCGATCAAGGTGCTCGAGGAGCGCCACGACAACAACACCCTCTACGGCCGGATCGCGATCGGTGTGCTGGTCATGCAGGACATCGTCGCCGTGGTGTTCCTGACCATCTCCAAGGGCCACTGGCCCTCGCCGTGGGTGTTCGCGCTGGTGCTGCTTCTCCCGGGTGCCTGGCTCGCCCACCGGATCTGGGACCGGATCACCTCCGCCGAGCTGACCGCGCTCTTCGGCCTGACGATCGCGCTCGTGCCGGGCTACTGGCTCTTCGAGGCGGTGGGCCTCAAGGGCGACCTCGGGGCGCTGGTGGTCGGCGTACTCCTCGGGTCGCATGCCAAGGCGCCGGCTCTGGCCAAGCTGCTGTTCAGCACCAAGGAGCTCCTGCTCATCGCGTTCTTCCTGAGCATCGGGCTGACCGGGGTGCCCTCGCTCGAGGACCTGGCGCTGGCCAGCGTGCTCCAGATCCTGCTGCCGCTCCAGGCCGTTGCGTACGTCGTGATCTTCGCGTTCATGGGGCTGCGCTACCGCACCGCGACGCTGGCCTCGTTCACGCTGACCAACTACTCCGAGTTCGGGCTGATCGTGATCGTCATCGCCTCCGCGACCGGGCTGGCGTCGGCCCAGTGGCAGACCGTGCTCGCGGTCGCGACCTCGCTCTCGTTCCTTGTGGCCGCGGTCTTCAACGTGTACGCCGCGAAGCTCATCAACCTGCTCAACCGGGTGTTGCCGGAGCGGAGGCCTGAGCGGCTGCAGGAGGCGGACCGGCCGATCAACCTCGGTGACGCCAAGGCGCTCGTGGTCGGGATGGGCCGGGTGGGGCGTACGACCTACGAGGAGCTGCGCGACACCCAGGGCTACCGCGTCCTGGCGGTCGAGCACGACTCGCTGCGGGCCGACTCGCTCAAGCAGGAGGGATTCGACGTGGTCGAGGCCGACGCCACCGACCAGGACTTCTGGGAACGAGTCAAGAAGGGCACCGGCATGGAGCTGGTCGTCCTCACCATGCCCTTCCACGGCGACAACCTGCTCGCCATGGACCTGCTCCAGAAGCTCGGCTTCACCGGCACCGTGGCCGCCATCGCCCTGCGCCCCGAGGAGCGCGACGAGCTCAAGAAGCGCGGCGCCCACGCCGTCCTGAACCTGTACGCCTCCGCCGGCTCCGACCTCGCCGAGAAGGCGCTCCGGATCAACCAGGAACGCCAGCTCTCCGCGTGAGTTGTGAAGCTGAGAGTGACCCATGGGCCACTCTCAGCTTCACAACTCGGATCAGCCCAGCAGGTCGTAGCCTGTCGACAGCCCGCCGAGGTAGGTGCGGGTCACGCCGGTGCCGGTGCTGTTGCGCTCGAAGGCGTAGAGGTATCCGCCGGAGCGGGCGAGCAGGTCGCCGCCGGAGCCACCACGCAGATCTCGCACGCCGAGGACCGCGTTGTAGCTGGAGAGATCGACCGACAGGCTGCGGTAGGAAACCAGGCCGCCGGGGCCGTTGCTGTCGTGGACGGCCAGCGAGGAGCCGTTGACGAAGAGCGCGTCCGGGGTGTTGCCGGAGTTCCAGCGACCGATCCCGACCAGGCGGGTTCCGGAGGCCGAGGAGCGCATCACGATCGATGCACCGACCTTGCTGGTGCCCTTGCCCGGCCAGAGCTTGATCCTCCCGTCGGAGGTGCGGCCCATCACGTCCGGATAACCGTCGCCGGTGATGTCACCGACGGCGTCGAGTACACCGACCGAGCCCATCCCGCTGGCGACCACGACGCCGCTGGAGAAGCCGCCGCTGCCGTTGCCGCGGTAGAGACGCAGGGTGCCGTCGGAGAGCTTGGCGAGCAGGTCGCCCTTGCCGTCCCGGTTCCAGTCGCCGGCGTTCATCAGCACCTTGGCCGAGGTGAGCGTCAGGCCGGAGTAGATCGGCTTGGCGAGGTTCAGGCGGCCGTTGTTGGGCTTGACGTAGAGCGTCGAGCCGCTCTTCATCATCAGGTCGGGCAGGCTGTTTCCGGTGAGGTTGGCGGCCCCGACAAGCGTGCGAGTCACCCCGGCATACGGGCCCAGCGGCTTGCCGAAGCCGGACCCGCTGGCGGGGTAGATCCAGCCGCGGCCGGACTTGTCACGGCCGATCAGGTCGCCACGGCCGTCGCCGGTGAAGTCGCCGTAACCGGTGATCTGCAGCAGCGACGACCATGACGGGCTGCGGGCGGGGATCCGTACGGCGGTGGTGAAGGTGCCCTTGCCGGTGCCCTTGATGTAGTAGAGCGCCCCCGACTTGCGGCCGATCAGGTCCCGTCGTCCGTCCCGGTTGACATCTCCGGTCGCGGCCAGGAGTCCGAAGCCGCTCAGCGATCGGGTCGTCGTCTTGCGGTCGAAGCCGCCGGCGCCGTTGCCGAAGAACCGCACGAGCTTGCCGGTCGATGACTTGCCGACGAGGTCGTTGTGCCGGGTGCCACCGATGTTGCCGACCGCCGTGATCAGCGATATGCCCCGGAACTTGGTGTAGGGGAGGGTCTTGTAGACCGGTGCGAAGGTGCCGTTGCCGCGGCCCTTGCGGATGCCCGCCGAGCCGTTGTTGCGGACCTGGATCAGGTCGGCCTTGCCGTCGCCGGTGATGTCCGGGGTGACGACCTGGGCGCGGACTGTGCTGCCGAATGTCGTGGACGCCTTGGTGGTGTTGAACCCAGCGAATCCGCCCGTACGCATCGTGAACACTTTGCCGTCCGACTTCCGTCGCGCGACGAGGTCGGAGTGGCTGGTGCCGGCGATGTTGGACTCCAGGTCACGCCCGGCCCAGCTCCTCTGGAGGCCGGCGGCCAGCTTCCGGATCTGGGGGAGCTCGTCGTAGAGGTTCTGGCCGGGGCACAGGGTCTGGCCGGCGTCGCGGTGGCCCTTGATCGCGTGCGAGAACGTGGTGCCGCTGATCTTGACGTTGGTCGCGCCCGCGCTGACGCCGTGGAGGGAGAGCTTCCAGGCGTAGAGAGCGCCGTACGCCTGGATCAGCTCCGGCGTCGGCTCGGCGGTCTCGAAGTTGCCGAGCGCGGAGGCGGCGAAGCTGTCGGTGTTGTAGCCCGAGGTGTGCGCGCCCTCGACCGGCATCGCGACGCCGCCGTTGCGGCCCTCCCAGATCCGGCCGAACTTGTCGATGAAGAAGTTGTAGCCGACGTCGCGCCAGCCGTTGGTCTGGACGTGGTACGCGTAGATCCCCTGGATGATCGAGGGGACGTCGGCCTTGGTGTAGTCGTTGGTGCCGGCGGTGTGGTGGACGAAGCCGCCATGGATCGTGCGGTACGTCGGGGCGACCTGCTCGCGGATCGACTCGTCGGCACCCCACTGGGCCCGGCTGTAGATGGTCGGGCGGGGGGTGTAGGTGCTGGCCGCGAGGTTCAGGTCGGCATCGGTGTTCTTCTTGTGGGTCGACGGGGCCTTGGCGGCGCCCTCGTCGGTGTCGATCTCCGGGAGCTCCTCGACGGTGTCCTCGGGCTTGCCGGGTTCGATGACCGCGAGCTCGAGGTCCTGAGGGAGACCGGCGTCCACCGGGACCACGAGGCGGGTCTGGACCTTGTCGACGTGACCGACGAGGAACTCACGGGTGCCCTCGCGGGTGCCCTTCGCCTCGGCGCTGCCCACATCGGGGGCGTGCTCGTCGAGGTGGACCTCCATCGGCCGCCACTTCGACCACTCGCCGTCGGTCTCGGTGCGGACCTTGGCCTTGACGGTCTCGGTGTCGACGTCGCTGCCGGGTGACCAGGTCATGCCGACGACACCGAAGCCGGTGACGTCCTGGGGGAGGCTGGTCAGGACGGTCCTCCCGGGCTTGTTCGCCAGGTCGGTGCTGTCGGTCTCCTCTCCCGTCTTCGTGGTCAGGTCGATCTCGTCCACATGGGCCTTCACGGGCCCCTCCGGGAGCGTCGACGGTTTCGACGAGGCGGCCTGGAAGGCGGCCAGGGAGCCGGACGTGCTCGATCCGGGGCGGGCGATGTCGAGGTCCAGCGTCGCCGGGAGCGCGACTGCGGCGGCGGCACCGATGACGAGGATGGTGCCGGATAGGGACGCGATCGTGGCGCGTCGGGGCATCGAAGCCTCCGTGGGGGGAAGTAAAGAACGGGCTGAGGGAACCTATACCCCGCGGGGTGGGGTGTCTCGCCTATATCGAGGTTTCGCGCAGATCCGTCTTCCGGACCTTGCCGCTGGCGTTGCGCGGAAGGCTGTCGACCAGGACGTACGCCCTCGGCTGCTTGTAGTTGGCGAGACGGTCCTTGAGCCAGGTCGCGATCGAGTCGGCGCTCACGTCGTCGCGTACGACGACGAAGGCCTTGCCCACCTGACCGAGGCGGGCGTCGGGGACACCGATGACCGCGGCCTCGACGATGTCGGGGTGACCGGCTAGGGCGTTCTCGACCTCGGCCGGATAGACGTTGAAGCCGCCGACGGTGAACATGTCCTTGATCCGGTCGGTGATCTTCAGGCAGCCGTGCTCGTCGAGGAAGCCGACGTCGCCGGTGTGGAGCCAGCCGTCGGCGTCGATCGCCTCGGCGGTGGCCTCGGGGTTCTCGAAGTAGCCGAGCATGACGTTGTCGCCGCGGATCCAGACCTCGCCGTCCTCGCCCGGCTCCGCGTCGTCGCCGGCCGCGGTGACGGTGCGGATCTCCAGCCCCTCGACCGCCGGCCCGACCACCTTGGCGACGTGCTCGGGGTCCTCGCCGGGACGGGTGGTGGTGGCGACCATGCACTCGGTGAGGCCGTACGCACCCTTGACCTCGTCGATCCCGAGGATGTCGCGCATGTCGGCGAAGAGGCTCTCCGGGACGCTCGCGGCGCCGGCGATGGCGAAGCGCAGCGAGGAGAGGTCGTACGCCTTCAGGTCGGGGTGGTTGATGAGCGTGGTGAAGATCGTGGGGGCGCCGGGAAGGACCGTGATCCGTTCGTCCTGGATCAGCTTCAGCGCCTGGCTCGGGTCGTAGGTCGCGATCGGGTAGACCGTCGCGCCCGAGGTGAACGCCGCGATGAAGCCCGCCTTGTAGCCGAAGCCGTGGAAGAACGGGTTGACGATGGCGTAGCGGTCGCGCGTGGTGAGCTCGGCGCCGCGCGCCCAGACGTCGGCGACGCCGAGCGTCTGCCGCTGGGCGCTCATCACGCCCTTCGGCTTCCCTGTCGTGCCGGAGGTGAACAGCAGGTCGGCGAGGGTGTCGGGGGTGACCGACGCCTTCGCGTCCTCGAGCCGCTGGTCGGTCGTGTCCTCACCTTTGGCGAGGAAGTCGTCCCAGTCAGTGGCCGAAGCGGAGCCCGAGGCGGTTTGTCTCGCGAGGTCGACGATGGTGAGCAGGTGCTCCGGGAGCGGGCCGGCGTCGTGGAGCATCTGGACGTAGTCGGTGCCGAGGAAGCCGTTGACGGTGACCAGCGCCGTGGCGCGGGAGCGCTCCAGGATCTCGCGCGCCTCATGGCCCCGGTAGCGGGTGTTCAGCGGCACCACGGCCGCTCCGATCGTCTGCGCACCGAGAACCGCGACCGGGAACTCCCAGCGGTTGGGCGCCCAGATGGCGACGCGGTCGCCGCTGCGTACGCCACTGGCGAGGAAGGCGCGCGCGGCTCTGTCCGCTGCCTCGGCGAGCTCGGCGTAGGTGAGTGTCGTGGGGCCGTCGGCGATCGCCGGGTGGTCGGCGTACGTCTGCTTGGCCTTCTCGATCAGGGCGGGGATCGTGCGCGGGGTCACCCTCGCTAGCGTAGTTGAGCAACTGCTTGTTTGGTAGGCTTCGTCCATGACTGACACGGGGGTTGCGCCGAGAAGGCGGGGGACGGCGTCGGGGTCGTCGCGGCGGGCCGAGCTGCTCACGCTGGCTGCCGAGATGTTCGCGACCAAGGGCTTCGCCCAGACGACCGTACGCGACATCGCAGACGCCGCCGGGATCCTGTCCGGCTCGCTCTACCACCACTTCCGCTCCAAGGAAGCGATGCTGACGGAGCTGCTCTCGGGGTTCCTCGACGGGCTCAACGCGCGGTTCACCGAGATCGTCGAGAGCGGGGTCGACCCGCAGGCCGACCTGGACGGACTGATCACGGAGTCGTTCCGGACGATCCATCGGGAGCGGCTGGCGGTGGCGCTCTACCAGAACGAGGCGTCCTTCCTGGCGACCGTCGAGGGCTTCGAGTTCGTCGCCGAGCGCTCGCGCGACAACGAGGCGCTGTGGATCCGGGTCCTCGAGGCCGGCCAGGCCTCGGGAGCCTTTCAGGCCGGGCTCGACCCTGCGCTGACCTACCGGTTCATCCGTGACGGCGTCTGGTCCACCGTCTCCTGGTATCGCCCCGGCGGTCGCCACACCCCCGAGACGCTCTCGGAGCAGTATCTGAAGCTGCTCCACGCCGGCATCCTCGCCTGACCCCGCTGGTCGACCCCGCTGGTCGAGCCGCCGGAGCCGCTAGGCGGAGGCGCGTCGAGACCAACACGGTGAGCTCCGCGCTCGATCGCACCGTGTTGGTCTCGACACGCTCGGCCGCAGGCGGCCTCACGGCTCGACCAGCGGTTGAGGGCGAGCGGACTAGGGGACCTCTTTGAAGCGGAGGCCCTTGGGGTCTTCTGCCTCGATGATCTTCAGCTCGTCCGGCGTGGGCTCGCGGGTGAGGGGCGCGTTGGTGGCGTCGATCGGGAAACCGGTGGCTTCCTGGAGCTCCTCGGGGGTGACGCCGGGGTGGATCGAGTCGACCTTGACCAGGCCCGCATCGTCGTATCCGAAGACCGCGAGGTTGGTGACGATGACGCCGAGGTCGTGGAAGCGCCCGGCGGTGCCGGTGGCGCGATCGTTGCCGACGCCGCTGGCGACGTCGACGCGGTCGACGAAGATCCGGGCTGAGTGCTTGGCGACCCAGTAGTCGACACGGTGGTTGACGGTGTTGCCGGGGGCGCCGCGTACGCCGATCAGCTGGCGTTTCGGCCGCCGCCAGTCGCCGATCGAGGAGATGTTCTGGTTGCCGTGGCGGTCGATCTGGCTGGCGCCCATCATCGAGTGCCGGCGGCCGCTGGCGACGATGTCGAAGATGCTGCGGAACGGCACCCAGGCCTCCGGGGTGCCGCCGGCGGCCGCGGTCTTCAGCAGCGGAGGAGCCTCGGCCATCATGAACGCCTCACCGTCGCTGAGCGCGAGCTCGGGAGTGTGGGTGGCCTTGGCCAGGCGTACGCCGATGGCCGGGACGATCCCGACGGCGTGGGCGAGAACCTCGCCGGAGTCCTTGAAGGCGTCGGAGACGGCGGCCACGCAGATGTCTGCTCGGCTGATCGTTTGCAGGGTCACAGGTAACGCTCCTCGAACTCGGTCCAGTCGCTGTCGCCGGTATCGTTTTCCGGGGCCTTGGCTGCGGCGACGTACGTCTTCTGGAACTCTTCGTCGCGGCCGTAGTCCGGCTCGCAGCTGGTGAAGTGGGCGCCGCCGGGGGCCTCGACGACGTGGTTGACGAAGATCCGCGGGACCAGGAGGCTCTGCGGCGGGGCCTTGGCGGTCAGGTCGTCGGTGGAGACGATCTGCTCGACCGACATGATCGTGGTGTCGGCGGCCATCGCGAAGAGGTCGTCGAAGTAGGGGTCGGGACCGAGGTACTGCCCGTTGCCGGCCGCGTCGGCGCGGTTGAGGTGGATGAGCGAGACGTCGAGGCGAAGCCCGGGGACGGCGACGTACTCCTCGTCGTCGTAGGGCGACTTCACCGTCTTGAGGTCGGGGTTCATCACCATCACGTCACTGCCGAGGCCGGCACGGATGGGCTGGAACGAGAGCCGGTTCGCCCCGGCGCGAAGGCCGGCGACGAACATGCCCTCGTCGTACTCGCTCGTCTCCGGGATCTCGCCCCGCTCGCGGGCTCGGGTGAAGTTGGGGTCGAGCGGGATCGAGTCGAGGCTGACGAAGCCGTAGACCAGCTTGCGGATCCTCCCCGCGCGGGCGAGCAGGCCGACGTCGGGGCCACCGAACGCGACCACGGTCAGGTCGGTGATGTCGCTGCGGAGGATCTCCTTGACCAGCGCCATCGGCTTGCGCCGCGAGCCCCAGCCGCCGATGCCGATCGTCATCCCGGACTCGAGCTTGCTGCTGACCTCGGTGAGGGGCAGCGTCTTGTCGATGGGGGTCTTGTTCACGTGTCTCCTCGGAAGAGCTGGGCGGTGGCGTGGGCGCGCTTGAAGTAGAGGTGGGCGTCGTGCTCCCAGGTGATCGCCACCCCGCCGTGGAGCTGGATCATCTCGGCCGCGACCTGCGAGAACGCATCGGAGCACCAGGTCTTGGCGGCACCGATGAGGCGTCGATCCGGGGTCGCCTGCGTGAGCTCCCAGGCCGCCGCCCAGCTCATCGTCCTGGCCGTCTCGACCTGGACGAGCAGGTCGGCGCACCGGTGCTTGAGTGCCTGGAACGAGCCGAGCGGGCGGCCGAACTGGTGGCGCTCCTTGAGATAGCCGACCGTACGCTCCAGCGCTTCGTGCGCGGCCCCGGCCTGGAGTGCGGTCATCATGGTGGCGCCGACGGTGGTGACGTACACCGGGTCGACCGTGCCGACGAGGACACCTGAGGCGTCGTCGACGGTGACCGTCGCGAACCTCCAGGTCGGGTCCAGCGCCGGGGTCGGGGTGACCGTGGCCGCCGAAGGATCCACCGCGTGGACCTGGTCGCCGCGCAGCACGAGAAGGATCTCCGCGCCGGCCGCGTCGATGACGAGATCGGACCCCGGGGCGGCCACCGCGGCCGTGGCGCCGGCGGCGATCTGCTCCAGCAGTTCGCCGGCCTGTGGGGTGTTGGCGGCAGTCAGGACCTGGGTCGCCAGCAGCGTGCCAACGAACGGCGAGGGCGTGAGCGTGGCGCCGAGCTCCTCGAGGACGAGATGCGCCTCGATGTAGGAGCAGCCGACCCCGCCGTACGCCTCGGGGACCGCCAGCGCGGTCACCCCGATCTGCTCGCTGAGCGTATGCCACAGGGCGGTGTCGTAGCCCTTGGGTGTAGCGATCGCCGCACGCAGATCCATCGACACGGCCCGCTTGGCGATGAGGGTGTGGACCGTCGCGACCAGGTCGGTCTGCTCCTCGGTGAGCGCGAACCTCATCGGCCCTCCGCCAGCGACTCGAGGATCCGCGCACGATGCTCCGCCGGGGTGCCCCAGGCGCCGACCAGCGCGCGCACCTTCAGGATCCACAGGCTCAGGTCGAACTCGCGGGTGTAGCCGATCGCGCCGTGGACCTGGAGCGCCGTGCGCGAGGCGAGGTACGCCGCGTCCCCGGCCGCCACCTTCGCGGCCGAGACCGCGCGACCGCTTGTCGGGGCCCCGGCGTCGACCTCGACCGCCGCGTTGTGCACCAGCGGTGCCGCGAAGTCCAGTGCGACACGGACATCCGCGAGAAGGTGCTTCACCGCCTGGAACTCGCCGATCGAACGCCCGAACTGCGTCCGCTGCTTCACGTAGGCGACCGAATCGTCGAGGAGCCTCAGCCCGGCGCCGAGCAGCTGGGCCGAGCAGGCGAGGGTGCCGAGGTCGAGCGCTGCCGTCGCGTCGACCGTGGCGATCTCCTCGCCGACGGTGACCTCGAAGAGCCGTCGGGTCGGGTCGACCGACTTCCGCTCCGCTCCGAGGACCGCGTGGTGGAGGGTCGTGGAAGTGACCGTGTTGGTTTCGACACCGGCTCGCTGGCGCTCGCCGGGCTCCACCAGCGGTGGGACCCCGCTGGTCGAGCCGCCGGAGCCGCTAGGCGGAGGCCCCGAAGTGTTGGACCCAGTGAGACCAACACGGTTCCTCAGCGCGTACGTCCGCTCGCAGACGTCGGCATCCAAAGCTCGTGCTGCGAGGGCGACCGAGATGATCGCCTCGCCGGCGGCCAGCCGCGGGAGGACGTCCGCGTCCGGTGTACCGGCGAGGAGTCGGGGCGCGACGGCGACGGACTCGATCCACGGACCGGGGACGCCGTGGTAGCCGAGCCGCTCGAAGGCGACGGCGAGGTCCGCGGGGGTCGCTCCCACGCCACCGTCCTCCTCCGGCACCAGCAGCCCGGTGACACCGAGGTCGGCGAGCCGCTGCCAGAGTTTGAGCCCGGAGGAGTGGTCACCGCTCGCCCAGGCGCGCGAGGCCGATGGGACGTCGGCAGCACCGAGGAGGTCGTCGAGTGCTTCGGAGAAGGCGTGCTGCTCCGACGTACGTCCGAATCTCATCGGCCACCCCTCGGCAGGCCGAGGACACGCTCGGCGACGATGTTGCGCTGGATCTGGTTGGTGCCGGCGTAGATCGGGCCGGAGAGGGAGAAGAGGTAGTCGTCGACCCAGGGGCCGGAGAGCTCGGCGTCGGCGCCGAGCAGCGAGAGCGCGGTCTCGTGCAGGGAGAGGTCGAGGTCGGACCACCACAGCTTGTTGATCGAGCCCTCGGCGCCGACGGAGCCGCCGGCCTCGACGTGGGTGACGGTGCCCCAGGTGTAGAGGCGGTAGGCTTCAGCCCCGATCCAGGCGTCGACGACCTGGTCGCGCAGGTGCGGCTGCGGGTCGGTCTGCCACAGGTCGAGCAGCCGATCGGCCGCGGCGCAGAACCGCCCGGGGGAGCGCAGGGAAAGGCCCCGCTCGTTGCCGGCGGTGGACATCGCGACCTTCCAGCCGTCACCGACCCCACCGAGCACGTCGTCGTCGGCCACGAAGACGTCATCGAAGAAGATCTCCGCGAACCCCGGCGTACCGTCGAGCTGGTCGATCGGGCGGACCGTGACGCCGTCGGCGTGCAGGTCGAAGAGGAAGTACGTCAGACCGCGATGCCGTTCCGCGGAAGGATCCGAGCGGAAGAGCCCGAAGCCGCAGTCGGCGAACGGCGCCCGGCTGCTCCAGGTCTTCTGCCCGTTGAGCCTCCAGCCACCCTCGACCCGGGTCGCGGTCGCGCGGAGCGAGGCCAGGTCGGACCCGGCCTCCGGCTCGGACCAGGCCTGCGCCCAGACCAACGACCTGTCGGTCATGTCACGCAGATAGCGCGACTTCTGGTCCTCGGTTCCGTGGCCGAAGATGATCGGCGCGAGCAGCGAGATGCCGTTCTGGCTGATCCGGGTGGGGGCGCCGGCGAGGTAGTACTCCTCCTCGAAGATGACCCACTCGGTCAGTGAAGCGTCCCTGCCGCCATAGATCTCGGGCCAGGTGACCACCGACCACCGACCGGCGGCCAGGGTGCGCTCCCACTCCCGGTGCGCCGCGGCGCCCTCGGCGGTGTCCATCGACGGCAGCCGACCGGGGTTGTTGGCGGCGAGCCACTCGCGCGCCTCGAGGCGGAACGCCTCCTCGGCTTCGGTGAATTCCAGCGTCGTCACTTCTTCATCGACCTCGCGTCCATGCCCGCGAGCGAGTCCTTGCCGACCTCGGCGTTGTGGGCGTGAGCGGCGTGGTGGAGGCCGAAGACCGAGTCCATCCCGGCGCGCATGCCCATCAGGTCCTCCGCCTGGTTGACCGCCTTCTTCGCCAGCGCCAGCCCTAGGCGCGGCATCTCGGCGATCCGCCCGGCGAGGGCGAGCGTCTCGGACTCGAGGTCGTCGCGGCGTACGACATGGTTGACCATGCCCCAGCGCTCGGCCTGCTCGGCGGAGAAGCGGCCGCCGGTGAAGAGCATCTCCTTGGCGGCGCGGGGGTTGGTGACCCACGGGTGGGCGAAGTACTCGACGCCGGGGATGCCCATCTTGACCACCGGGTCGGAGAAGAAGGCGTCGTCGGAGGCGACGATGAAGTCGCAGGACCAGGCCAGCATCAGGCCGCCGGCGATGCAGGCTCCCTGCACCATCGCGATCGTCGGCTTCGGCAGCTCGCGCCAGCGGCGGCACATGCCGAGGTAGACCTCGGACTCGCGCGCGAACCGGGAGTCGACGCCCTCCTTGCCGACGTGGTCCCACCACATCACGGCCTTACGCTCGAAGCTCTCGTCGATGTCGCGGCCCGGGGTGCCGATGTCGTGGCCGGCGCAGAAGTGCTTGCCGTTGCCGCCGAGGACGATCACCTTGACGTCGTCGTCGTTTGTCGCCCGCGTGAATGCCTCGTCGAGCGCGTAGGTCACCTTCGAGTTCTGGGCGTTGCGGTATTCGGGGCGGTTCAGCCGCACCACCGCGACGGGTCCGTGGGTCTCGTACGTCACGACACTGGTCTCGGTTGGAGTGGCGCTCATGCCGCAGACGCTACCAAACAAGTGCTTGGTTTGGTAGGTTGTCCGGCATGGACCTGACCTACTCCGCCGAGGACGAGGCCTTCCGCGCCGAGGTGCGCGAGTGGCTGGCCGACCATCTGGTTGGCGAGTGGGCCGCGCTGCGCGGCACCGGCGGGAACGGCCGCGACCACGAGTCGTACGAGGGCCGGCTGGCCTGGAACCGCTACCTGGCTTCACATGGCTGGACGTGCCTTGGCTGGCCCGAGGAGCACGGCGGCCGCGGCCTGCCGCTGTTTCAGCAGGTGGTCTTCCACGAGGAGTACGCCCGGGCCGACGCCCCGGTCCGGATCAACCACCTCGGCGAGGAGCTGCTCGGCCCGACCTTGATCGCGCACGGAACCTCCGCTCAGAAGGAGCGGTTCCTACCGAAGATCGTGGCCGTGGAGGAGCTGTGGTGCCAGGGCTACTCCGAGCCCGGTGCCGGCTCCGACCTGGCCGGCGTACGCACCCGCGCCCGGCTGGACGGCGACCGGTGGGTGGTGGACGGGCAGAAGGTCTGGACGTCGAACGCCCACCTGTCCGACTGGTGTTTCGTGGTGTGCCGGACCGAACCGGGCTCTTCCCGCCACCACGGGCTGTCCTACCTGCTGGTGCCGATGGCGCAGTCCGGTGTCGACGTACGCCCGATCGAGCAGCTCACCGGCACCTCCGAGTTCAACGAGGTCTTCTTCGACGGCGCCGTGACCTCGGCCGACCTTGTCGTCGGTGAGCCCGGCGACGGCTGGAAGGTCGCGATGGCGACCCTCGGGTTCGAGCGCGGGGTCTCCACGATCGGCCAGCAGGTCGGGTTCGCGCGCGAGCTGGAGACGGTCGAGGAGGCAGCCCGGGCTTCCGGTGTCATCGATGAACCGGACATCGCGCTGCGGCTGAGCCAGGCCCATGTCGGGCTGGAGGTGCTCCGGCTGCACGCGCTGCGGACGCTCTCTGCGTACGACTCCGGCTCCTCGGGTCCCGAGGCGAGCGTCTCCAAGCTGCTGTGGGCGCGGTGGCACCGCGAGCTCGGTGAGCTGGCGATGGACGTCGTCGGGCTCGCCGGGCTGACCACCGGGGAGGGCTACGCGCTCGACCGGCTGCAGTCGCTCTACCTCTTCTCCCGCGCCGACACGATCTACGGCGGCTCGGACGAGATCCAACGGAACATCATCGCCGAGCGCGTGCTCGGTTTGCCACGAGAGGCCCGTGCATGAAGTACCCACAAGTAAAGGCCGAACAGCCAGCCCCCGCGTACGTCCCCGGCCACTCGCTCCTGGACGGACGGGTCGTCGTCGTGACGGCTGCCGCCGGTGCGGGGATCGGGGCGGCGGTGGTGCGGAAGGTGCTCGAGGAGGGCGCGAAGGCGGTCGTCGTCTCCGACACCCACGAGCGGCGGCTCAAGGAGTCGCGCGACGCCCTCGCCGAGGAGTTCGGCGAGGACCGGATCACGGCCGTGACCTGCGATGTCACGCAGGAGGACCAGGTCCAGGCGCTGCTCGACGCCGCTGAGCCCCATGGCGGGGTCGACGTCATGATCAACAACGCGGGTCTCGGCGGGACCGCGTCGGTGCTGGAGATGACCGACGACCAGTGGTCGCGCGTTCTCGACATCACCCTGACCGGGACGTTCCGCTGTGTACGGGCGATCGGGCAGCGGTTCGTGGCCGCCGGAAAGCGTGGCGTGATCGTCAACAACGCCTCCGTGATCGGCTGGCGGGCGCAGGAGGGGCAGGCACACTACGCCGCGGCCAAGGCCGGCGTGATGGCGCTGACCCGCTCCGCCGCCGCCGACCTCGCTCCGCACGGCATCCGTGTCAACGCGGTCTCGCCGTCACTGGCGATGCATCCCTTCCTCGAGAAGGTCACCTCGCCCGAGCTTCTTGTCGAGCTCAAGGGCCGCGAGGCGTTCGGCCGAGCCGCCGAGCCGTGGGAGGTCGCCAACGTCATGGTCTTCCTGGCCAGCGACTACTCGTCCTACATGACCGGCGAGGTCGTCTCCGTGAGCAGCCAGCATGCCTGACCACCGTCGATCGAGCCGCGAGCGAAGCGAGCGTGTCGAGATCAACACAGTCCTATCGAGCGCCGACGCGACCGTGTTGGTCTCGACACGCCTTCGCCTAGCGGCTCCGGCGGCTCGACCAGCGCACAGGAGGAGTTTCGATGTCTGAGGCATTCATCGTCGATGCGGTCCGTACGCCCGTGGGAAAGCGTGGCGGTGCGCTGGCCGGGATTCATCCCGCTGACCTCGGCGCCCACTCGCTGGCCGCGCTCATCGACCGCACCGGGATCGACCCGGGGGCCGTCGATGACGTGATCATGGGGTGCTGCGACACCATCGGCGGCCAGGCCGGCGACGTCGCGCGGACGGCCTGGCTCGTCGCCGGACTGCCCGACCACGTGCCGGGCGTGACCATCGACCGGCAGTGCGGCTCCTCGCAGCAGGCGGTGCACTTCGCGGCCCAAGGAGTGATGTCGGGGACGCAGGACCTCGTCGTCGCGGGTGGGCTGCAGAACATGTCGGCGATCCCGATCTCGGCGGCCATGCTGGTGGGTCAGCAATACGGGTTCACCACTCCGTTCGCCGAGTCTCCCGGCTGGGTGAAGCGCTACGGCGACCAGGAGGTCTCCCAGTTCCGCTCCGCCGAGATGATCGCCGAGAAGTGGGACATCTCGCGCGAGGACATGGAGGCCTATGCGCTCGCCTCGCACCAGCGCGCCAAGACCGCGATCGCGGAGGGTCGGTTCGACCAGGAGATCGTGCCGGTCGGAGACTTCGACACGGACCAGTGTCCTCGCGACACCTCGCTCGAGAAGATGGCCTCCCTGGAACCGCTCGCTCCCGGCGGGCGGATCACCGCGGCGGTCGCCTCCCAGATCTGCGACGCGTCCTCGGCGCTGCTGGTGGCCTCGGCGGCGGCCGTACGCACCTTCGGCCTCACTCCACGAGCCCGGATCCATCACCTCTCGGTCCGCGGCGACGACCCGGTCTGGATGCTCACCGGCCCGATCGAGGCCACCCGACACGCCCTCGCCAAGACCGGCCTGACGGTCGACGACATCGACCTGTTCGAGTGCAACGAGGCGTTCGCCTCCGTCGCCCTGGCGTGGATGAAGGAGCTCGACGTCCCGCACGAGAAGGTGAACGTCAACGGCGGCGGCATCGCCCTCGGCCACCCCATCGGCGCCACCGGCGCCCGGCTGATGACGACCCTCCTCAACGAGCTCGAGCGCAGCGGCGGCCGCTACGGCCTCCAGACGATGTGCGAGGGCGGCGGTCAGGCCAACGTCACCATCATCGAGCGGCTCTGAGGGTTGGAGTTGTGAAGCTGAGAGTGGTCCATAGGCCACTCTCAGCTTCACAACCTTCGGGCGACCGGGGTCAGGCCGGCTGCAACCTGAGTGTTCGACGCTCGGCGGCGGGGGAGCCGGGGGTGGGGAACCAGTGATGGATGACCGCGGCCTGGCCGGCGGTCCACAGGCCGCTGATGACCCAGTAGACGAGCAGGGCGAGCGGGACGGTGCTGCCGGCGAGGAGCATGCCGCCGGCGGAGATGACGGGCATGAGCTCCTGCATCCGCACCATCGACTCGGGCATGTCGGCACGCACCATGTTGGGCAGGACCCACAGCCGTTGGCTGAGGTAGCTGACCGCGGCGGCGGTCGCGGCGAGACCGAGGGTGATCACCAGGTGGGTCGTGTCACCGGAGAGGTAGCCGTGACCGGTCAGCGGTGTGCCGAGGAAGGTCGCGGCCCCGAGCGAGGCGACCAGCGAGTCGCCCATCGCGCCGACCGCGTGCTGACGGCTGACGTCGGAGAGCAAGTGGTAGAGCGCCAGGAAGATCGGCAGCTGGGCGAAGGCGGCGAGCAGGGCGAAGCGGGGTACGCCGTGCTCCTCGTTGATCTTCCGCCGCTCCTCCATCATCGCCATCATGTCGGCCTGGCTGGCGCTGCCCTTGGCAGTCTGCTTCTGATACTTCTTCGTCAGTGCCTGGAGCTGCGGGCGGGCCCGGGCAGAGGCGTGGGAGGTGCGTACGCCGCGGATGGTGAGCGGCAGGAGGGCGAGCCGGACCAGCACCACGACGGCGGCGATGGCCAGCAGCCAGCTGACGTTGGGGCCGACGAAGGAGAGAACGTGGTGGGCGCCGGCGAGGACGGCGGCGAGGGCGTGCGACAACGGGGCGAGAACGGACATGGATGCGCTCCTGAGATGAGTGGGTAGGCCTGACGGGCTCGCCGGTGGGCGAGCGGTCAGACCTGCTCAGGAGCGCGCGGGCGGCGCGGGGAGCACAACGGGTCGGTGACCCGGGCAGCGAGATGGTGAGGTCCGCCGGAAGCGTCGCGAGGGGCCGTGGAACGGGCCCTGACCAGGGCGAACGCGCCCACGTTGTGGACCGCTCCGACCGCGACGGCGGCGAGCGCGGTCGAGACGGCGATGGTGAGCAGCGCCTGCTCGGGGTCGACGCTCATCAGCGCCGGGAGCATCAGCGTGAAAAGCGCGACGAGCGCGATGCGTACGCGGCTCGTCTCGGTGTTCACGCAGGTCAGTGTACCGATCATGGTCAACCGGGGCATCATTCCAGGACGCGCCGCATCAGGACACGCGGGTGCCCGGCGAGGACCGAGGTGGTGTCGGCCGCCCAGATGAAGCCCGCGGCCTCGAAGTTCTTGCGGATCCCGGCGTACGCCATCGTCAGGTCGACCTTGGCGCCCTGGTTGTCGAGCGGATAGGCCTCGACGGCCGGGGCGCCGCGCTCGCGCGCGAAGTCGACGGCACCCTCGATGAGCGTGTGCGAGATGCCCTTGCCGCGATGGCCCGGGCGGACCCGGATGCACCACAGCGCCCAGATCGGGAGGTCGTCGACGTGCGGGATCTTGCGGTTGCGGGCGAAGGTGGTGTCCGCGCGGGGTGCGATCGCGGCCCACCCGACGGGGTCGTCGCCGTCGTAGGCGAGCACCCCCAGCGGCCCCTTCTCGAGCAGAGTGCGGACATATTCGCCGCGTTCCGGACCGTGCAGGTCGTTGTTGAGCTTCGACGGGATCCGGTAGCTCAGGCACCAGCACACGCTGGCGTCGGGTCGTTTGGGACCGACAAGAGTGCGTACGTCCTCGAACACCGTCGCCGGGCGAACCTCGATGGCCATGGGTCCACCCTGAGGCTCAGGCTCGGGTCGCGTCCAGGTGTTTGAGGCGGTCGGCGGCCTGGGCGACGATGCGGTCGACCAGCTCCTCGCAGGTGGGGAGGTCGTCGAGGAGACCGACGACCTGGCCGCTGGAGAGCATCCCGGCGTTCGTGTCGCCCTCGACGAGGCCGGCGCGGAGGAGCATGGGGGTGTTGGCGGCGAGTACGACCTCGGCCCAGGTGCGGTCGCCGCCATGGACCATGCTCCGGCCGTCCTTGATGAGGGTCTTCCAGGGCAGGCCGGACATTTCCTTGAACTGCCTTGTTCGCTTGATCGTGCGGGCCAGCTTCGCCGTGATGCCCTCCTTCTCGAGCGTGTCGATGAACTCGGTGCGGAGCAGGCGATGCGGCATACCGTCGGCCTTGGTGGTCACGACGGTGCCGTCGAGGCCGAAGCTCAGGTAGCGCCGTCGGACGTCCTCCGGGACGGCAGAGTCGGCGGTGAGCAGGAAGCGCGTGCCCATGCCGATGCCTGCGGCGCCGTAGGCCATCGCTGCGGCGAGTCCGCGGCCGTCGAAGAAGCCGCCCGCGGCGACGACGGGGATGTCGACGGCGTCCAGGACGCTGGGGAGGAGCAGTGTGGTCGGGACCGCTCCGGTGTGGCCGCCGCCCTCGCCGCCCTGGATCATCACCATGTCGGCGCCCCAGCCCGCCACCTTCTTGGCGTGCTTGGCCGCGCCGATCGAGGGCATCACGACGATGTCGTGCTCCTTGAGCTTGCCGATGAGCTCGGGTTTCGGTGCGAGGGCGAAGGACGCGACCTTCACGTCGTGCTCGATCAGCAGCCGGCAGCGGTCGGGGGCATCCGAGGCGTCGGCTCTCAGGTTGACGCCGAAGGGCTTGTCCGTGCGGCCCTTGACCTCGACGATCGCCTTCTCGAGCTCGTCGAGGGTCATCGTTGCCGACGCCAGGATGCCGAGCGCGCCTGCGTTGGCGGTGGCCGAGACCAAGCGCGGGCCGGCGACCCAGCCCATGCCGGTCTGGACGATCGGGTGGTCGACCCCAGTCAGCTCGGTCAGCTGCGTACGAAATGTCTGTGCGGTGCTCATCGTCCGTCCTTCACGAAGGCGTCGCGGCGCTCGTCGGCCACGCCGGCGAGGTTGAGCTCGTAGGTGAAGCCCTGCTCGAAGCGGTAGGAGGCGTTCACGTCGACAGGGTCGATGCCGTTGAGCGCGGCCTTGGCCGCGCGGATGACCTGCGGGTCCTTGGCCGCGATCTGTCGTGCGACCTCGAGGGCGGCCTCGTCGAGGTCCTCGCGGGGAACGACCTGGTGGACCGATCCGAGCTCATGGAGGCGCTGGGCGGTGATGGTCTGGGCGGTGAAATAGAGCGTACGCAGCATGTGCTGTGGCACCAGCCGGCTCAGATGGGTGGCGGCGCCGAGGGCTCCGCGGTCGACCTCGGGTACGCCGAAGAAGGCGTCGTCGCTGGCCACGATCGTGTCCGCGTTGCCGACCAGACCGACGCCTCCGCCGAGGCAGAAGCCGTTGACCGCGGCGATGACCGGGACCGGGCACTCGTAGATCGCCTTGAACGCCGCGTAGCAGCCGCGGTTGGCGCCGAGGATGCCCTCGAACCCCTCGATCTGCTGCATCTCCTTGATGTCGACGCCGGCGTTGAAGCCCTTGCCCTCGGCGCGCAGGATCACGACTCGCGCGTTGTTGTCGGCGGCGGTCGTGACGGCGTCGGCGACCTCAAACCAGCCCTTCACCGGCAGCGCGTTCACCGGTGGGTGGTTCATCGTGACGACGGCGATCTGCTCGTCGGTGATCTCGGTGGAGATGCCCATGGTCCGTTCCTAACCTAGCGATTGCTTGGTAGCCTAGCAGTTGCTTGGTTTCTGAACGCAAGACTGGAAAGGGACGCCACCATGGCTCGACTGCTCGAAGGCCGGATCGCGATCGTCACCGGAGCGGGGCGAGGCATCGGCCGGGCGCACGCGCTCGAGCTCGCACGTCACGGTGCGAAGGTGGTCGTCAACGACTTCGGCGTCTCGCTGGCGGGCGAGGGCACCGGCGAGTCGCCCGCTTCGCAGGTCGTTGACGAGATCGTCTCCGCAGGTGGGGAGGCGGTTGCCAACGCCGCCGATGTCGCCGACTTCGCGGAGGCCGAGGCGATGGTGCGTCAGGCCGTCGAGACGTACGGCGGCCTGGACATCCTCGTCAACAACGCCGGCTTCGTCCGCGACCGGATGCTCGTCAACACCTCCGAGGAGGAGTGGGACGCGGTCATCCGGGTGCATCTGAAGGGTCACTTCGCGACGCTGCGGCACGCGGGTGCGTACTGGCGGGCGGAGTCCAAAGCCGGGCGGCAGCGGGATGCTCGGGTCATCAACACCTCCTCCGGCGCCGGCCTCCAGGGCTCGATCGGACAGGGCACCTACTCCGCCGCCAAGGCCGGGATCGCCGGGCTCACCCTGGTCGCCGCCGCCGAGATGTCCCGCTACGGCGTGACCGTCAACGCCATCGCCCCGGTCGCCAAGACCCGGATGACCGAGGGCGCCTTCGACACCTCCGCGATGGCGCTGCCCGAGGACAACTCACCGGTCGTCGCCTGGCTCGCCTCCGAGGACGCCCGCGACATCAACGGCCGGGTCATCGAGATCGACGGCCCGAAGATCACCGTCGAGAACGGCTGGTCCCACGGCCCCTCCGCCGACGCCGGAGCCCGCTGGGACGCCGCCGACGTAGGCCCCGCGCTCCGCAAGCTGCTCGGGGAGGCGCCCGAGCCGGAGCCGGTGTACGGCGCCTGACCCGCCGAGACGTCAGGTACGTCGGCCGAGTTGGCAGGTCAGTGCCCACTCGACCGACGCGGGTGACGCCTCGGCAGGTCAGCCGAGCTCAGCGCAGACAGTCGCCGCGATGTCCGCGAGCGGCGTGTCGAGCGGCGGAGCGGCGGGGTCGTCGGAGCGGGTGAGAGCGGCGACGACGATCGGGGCGCCGTCGGGGGTCCAGGTGACACCGACGTCGTTCCGCGACGCGTAGTCGCCGCCGCCGGTCTTGTCGGCGAGCCGCCAGCCGGCCGGAACTCCGGCGCCGAACCTGGTGACGGTCGACTGGTTGGCCAGCATCCAGGTGATCAGCTGGCCCCGGTCGGAGCGGTCGAGGGCGTCGCCGAGCACCAGCTTGGTGTAGGTCTGTGCGATGGCGCGCGGCGAGGTGGTGTCGCGCGGGTCGCCCGGGATCGCGCTGTTGAGGTCGGGCTCCCAGCGGTCCAGCCGGGTCACGGTGTCGCCGAGCGATCGGGCGAACCTGGTGATGCCGGAGGGGCCGCCGATGAGGTGGAGCAGCTCGTTGGCGGCGGTGTTGTCGGAGCGCGTCATCGTCGCTTCGGCGAGCTGCGCGACGGTCAGGCCGTTGCGGATCGTGAGCGAGGTGACCGGTGAGTTGACGACGACGTCGGCCGCCTCCCAGGTCAGGCGCTGGTGGAGCGTACGCGCGGGATGATCGCGCAGGATCGAGGCCGCGAGCAGGGTCTTGAAGGTCGACAGCATCGGGAAGCGCTCGTCGGCGCGGTGCTCGATGACGCGACCGGTCCGCATGTTCCTGGCCCAGACGCCGAGGTGGCGCTGGTGCTTCTGCTCGAGTGCGGCGATCGAGGGGCTGTCGGTGGCGTACGCCACGGAGCTGCTGACTCCGGTCGCGGCGACGGCGACCGCGGTGGCGGCTCCGCCCAGGATGGCACGGCGGCTGAGGATCGGTGTGGTCATGCTGAGCATCGTGATGCCGCCGCAGCGACGGCGTCCAAGGACGATCCGGCATGGACACATGCATCGCCGACATGGGACGAGGTGGGGGCGATCAGCCATCCTGTACGCGTGGACCTACTGCTTCACCTGCGCGGCTTCGCCGCGGTCGCCGACGAGATGAGCGTCTCCGAGGCCGCCTTCGAGCTGGGCGTGGACCAACCGCTCCTCAGTCGTCGCCTGCGTGCTCTCGAGCGGGAGCTCGGGGTGGAGCTGCTCGACCGCACCCGGCGTCAGATCGCGCTCACCCCGGCCGGCACGGCGCTGCTGCCACGGGCCAGGCATCTGCTCGACCAGGCCGACCATCTGCTGCGGAGCATCCGCCGGCACGACCGGGAGAGCTTCGTGGTCGCGGTGCCGCCCGGCTGCGATCCCGCCCCGCTCGCGCGGTTGGTCGCGCTGCTGGAAGCCGAAGGAGTCGACGTACGCCTCGCGAGCGACAGCGACGAGATGCCGGAGTCGGCCGCCTGGACGGTCGAGGCGTGCGACCCCGACGCGGCCACCTGGCTCACCCAGCTGGGCGCGGCCAGCCCTCCCGGAAGCGTCGAAGGGCCGGTGTCGCTGAGCTCGCTGCGACCCCGCCGAGGCGGGGAACGTACGCAGGTGGTGGCCCTCCCACGAGACCTGGACGATCCGGCCGGCCGGCTGCGACGGCTCGCGGACAGTGCCGGCATCGGACCGGCAACCCTGCGCCGCGCCCCGCACCAGCTCGGGGTGGCCGAGACCATGGCGGGGCGCGCGAGCCTGGTCTGCGCGCGGCATGAGGCGGTGACGTACGGACTGAGCTGGTCGCCCTTCGTCGACCAGGTGGCGCGCGGCCACCGACTGGTCGAGCAGCCACCACCGCCCGGACCACTGGCGACCGGCCCCGTGCGGGAGCAGGCGCTCGCCCTGCTCGGCGCGTGCGTCGGTGCACCTGAGGAAGGACGCGGATGAGCCCGCTCGTCGGCAGCGACCGGGGCCTGATCGACCTCGCCGAGGTGACCGCCGAGCGCTTCCGAGAGCTCCAGGTCCGGGTCGCGTTCCTCGCCCGCGACATCGACACCGGCCACGAGGTCGGGGTCGGCGTCGACCGGTCGATGCCGCTGGCGTCGGTGGCGAAGGTGCCGCTGGCGCTGGTGGTGGCGGACCGGATCGCCCGCGGCGAGATCGACGGGGGCGCGATGGTGACGCTGACCGCGGCGGAGCGGAGCTACGGGCCGTACGGCATCTCGGCGTTCACCCACGACGCGACCTGCTCGGTCACCGACCTGATGCTGATGATGCTCGGCCTCAGCGACAACGCCGCCGCCGACGCCCTCTTCGACCTGGTCTCGACGCGCGAGGTCGACGAGCAGCTCGCCGAGTGGGGCGTCGAGGGGTTGCGGGTACGGCACCGGATGCAGCCGATGTACGACTACGCCACCCGCGTCGCCGGCCACGACTTCGCCCTCGCCACCCAGCTCGCGGTCGAGGGCCGTCGGCCGGGCGGCCGGCACGTCATCGACTCGCTCGACGTCGGACGCGCGACGATCGGCTCGCCGCGCGCCTGCGTCGACCTGCTCGAGCGCATCTGGCGCGACGAGATCGCCAAGCCCGAGGCGACCGAGCTGGTGCGGCGGCTGATGGGCAAGCAGGTCTTCACCCATCGGATCGCCGCCGACCTGCTCGCCGACGACATCCACCTCGCTGGTAAGACCGGCGGGTTCCTCACCCTGCGGCACGAGATCGCCGTGGTCACCCATCCCGCCGGCCGCGTCGCCATCGCCGTACTCACCGACTCCGACCGCACCGCCCGGGTCCAGAACGACGTCGATCTCGCCATCGCCGCCACCGCCCGCGACGCCGTCGAAGCCCTCGGCTCCCGCCGAGCCTGAGCCGAGGCGTCACCTACGTCGCCCGAGACGTCACGTACGCAGGTCGAGAGGTCACTCCCGTCGGCCGACTCGGCACGCCGATGCCACCTCGAGCGACGCGCCTGACGTCTCGGCCGACGGGGGTGACATCTCGGCAGAAAACCAGTCGGCAACCACCCGGTCTCGGTGGTGGAATTGGCCGGTGCCCCTGCCCGGTTTCCTCAGCAACCTGATCCCGCCGACGCCGTTGTCGCGGCGGTTGGCGACGCAGTCGCTGCTCTTCGCGGCGGGGGACGGCACGTTCAACACCGCAGCGGCGTTCTACCTGGTCGCGTTCGTCGGGCTGAGCCCGGCGCAGATCGGCGTCGGCCTGACGGTGGCGGGGATCGCGTCGTTCCTCACCGCCTACCCGATGGGCCGGCTGGCCGACTTCATCGGCCCGAAGCGGATCTGGGCGATCAGCGCGCTGATCAGCGCATTGATGTTCGCGACGATGCCGTTCATCCACGGCTTCTGGGCCTATCTGGCGGTGATCGTCGTCTTCGAGGTGGTCAACAACGCGGGCGGCGCCGGCCGGAATGCGTACGTCCTCGATGTGCTGCCCGACAAGGAGCGGGTCGCGACCCAGGCGTTCATGTACTCCAGCCTCAACCTCGGTTTCACCATCGGCGCCCTGATCGCCGGCATCGCGCTCGCGCTGGACACCGACACGGTCCTCAAGTGGGGAGTGCCGTTCTTCGCGCTGGCCATCGGGATCGCCAACTCCGTCTGGATCTCTCGGCTGCCGAGGGCGCCCCACGACGAGCGCCGCGCGGCCGGCGTGGTCGCCGAGAAGCTGCCGGGTCCGGGCGCGCTGCGCAACGTCGGCTGGCTCCTGGTGACCACCTTCACCGGCACGCTGTGGTCGAACCAGGTGCTGCTGCACACCGTGATCCCGCTGTGGCTGGTCGAATACACCGACTCCCCGCGCTGGCTGCTGGCCTGGCTCTTCGCCACCAACACGGTGCTGTGCATCATCCTCCCGGCCTACACGTCCAAGGGCGTCCACGACGTCCGCGACGCGTTGCGACGGGTGTGGTGGAGCAGCGCGTTCTTCGTCGCCGCCTGCGCGATCACGCTGGTCACCCACGACACCCGCGGGTTCCTCACCATCTTCCTGGTCTGGCTCGGCCATGTCGCCGTGACCGGCGCCGAGCTGGCAATCGGCTCGGCCTCGTGGGCCTTCCAGGCCGAGCTCATGGACCCCGAACGGCGGGGTGAGTACGAGGGCGTCGCCGGCATCGGCCGCCAGCTCGGCGGCGCCTGGGCACCCGCTCTGTTCACCTTCCTCGCCATGGGCTGGCACCCCGACCTCTACAGCGGTGCCGGCTGGCTCGTGATCGGCGCCATCATCGTCGCTGCCGCTGCCGCCATGGGGCCCTCGACGAGGATGGCCGTACGTTTCAAGCAGACCCACTTCCCGCGCGAGGAAGAGCCGGAGCCGGCTGTCGCCTAACGCAGGATCTTCGCGAGCCGGTCGCCGAGGTAGGGCGCGAGGGTGGCGGCGTAGAGCGGCGAGATGTGGAAGCCGTCCTGGTAGACCTGCAGGTTGCCGACGACGGGGGAGCAGGTGTCGGGCTCGCAGAAGTAGTCGGTGAGATCGATGCGATGGGCGTTCGGGGTCAGGCGAACCGCGTCGGCGCTGCCGTCGTCGCGTACGACCCGTTCCCGGTCGCGAGCACAGGTCGACCCCGCCGCGAGGCCGGCGTCATCGATGCACGGCTGGACCACGCGGGCGAACCGGGTGGTGCTGCCCTCGAAGATCGGGCTGTCCCGGATCGCGATGACCGGCACAGACGGGTCCGGCCGACGCGCCCATGCCTCCGCGAGACCACGACCGAGCGCCTCGCCGGGCGTCTCGTCACCGACGGCCTCGACCGAGACCTGGCTGGAGTGGATGACGACGTACGCATCGATCCCCCGCTCCTCGGAGAGGTAGGTCGCGAGCCGCGACTTCCACTGTCGGCACAGCTCGACGGTGGTCCGGGGCGCGCCGACGCGATCGCGTGCGTTCCAGTGGCAGCCGGCGCGGCTGGCGACGTCGATACGCCAGCCACGCCGCTCGGCGATCTCGCGGTAGGCGGGGACCAGCTGGTGGTTGTGCGAGTCGCCGATCGCGAGGAGCCGGCGCGAATAGTCCCGCGCCGGCCCGAGCGTGCAGACCTCGAGCCGCACCGGCCGCTCCTTGTTGGACCAGCAGCCCGACCCGTCGGGCGCCTGGTAGCCGAGGCTTGCGTCGAGCAGCCGATCCGGACCCTCGCAGCCGGCGGTCGCGGGATCCATGGCGGCGGCGCCGATGCAGCCGGCGTGCTTCTCCGCCGCGGCGACGGCGGCCGCCCTCGCCGCCGCGTCCTGGCGCTCGACCGCGGTGGCGCCGGCCAGTGTCGTGCCCGTGACCAGCGCGAGCACGATCGGGATGGTCACGAGCCGTCCCAGGCCCGCGAAAGACGGCCCGAAGCGGGTGATCGGCACCTCGACGAACCGGTGGGTGAGCCAGGCCAGGACCACCGCCGCCGAGAGCACGACCACCGCCGCGAGGAGCGTGGTCCGGGTGGCGTACGTCCAGCTCAGCCACGCCACCAGCAGCGGCCAGTGCCACAGATAGAGGGGAAAGGAGATGTCCGCGACGAACCGCAGCGGCCTCACCGCGAGGAGCCGCTGGGGTCCCCAACGGACCGCGGACCCGGAGCCGACCACCACCAGCAGCGCCCCGCCGACCGGCCACAGCGCCCACGGTCCGGGGAAGAGCGCGGCACCATCGAGTAGGAACCCCGAGCTCGCGACGAGCAGCAGCCCGGCCCAGGCGAGCACCGGCCGCGCGGCCCCCGGCGGGCGGAGACGGTCGAGCCCGAGCGCGAGCAGCGCGCCGACGCCGAGCTCCCAGAAGCGTGCCCCGGTGTGGAAGTACGCCACCTGCTGGTCGGCGATCCCCAGCCGCCACGCGAAGCCGAACGAGGCCACCGTCCCCACCGCCACGACGAGCGCCAGCACGAGCCGGAGCCGCGCCCGCGCGACCCGCCAGATCACCAGCACCACCACCGGCCAGACCAGCAGGAACTGTCCCTGCACCGCCAGCGACCAGAAGTGCTGCAGCGGGCTCGCGCTCGGCCCGGCCGCCCCGTAGGCGAGCTGCGACCGGATCATCTCCCAGTTCAGGACGTACGCCGCCGATGCAGCGATCTCCCGCAACGTCGAGCTCCACATCGACCGCGGCATGACCGTCACCATCAGCGCCGCCGTTCCCGCGAGCACGACCAGCGTGGGAGCCGAGAGCCGCAGGAACGTACGTCCGTAGTGGTCGGCCAGACGCAGCTCAGGGGCCGCGACTCGGCGGACAAGCGACCGGGTCACCAGGAACCCGGTCAGCGCGAGGAAGACGTCGACGCCGCCGGAGACCCGGCCGTTGCCGAAGAGGTGGAAGACCACCACGAGCGTCAGCGCCAGCCCCCGCAGCCCGTGGATCTCGCCGATGCGCTGAGACGACGGAGGCTGTGGCATCGCGTCACGCTAAGGGCCGCCGGTGACCCCCGGGAGAAGCGCAGGTTAAGAGCCGAGGATGTGCTCGAGGTGGGGGTTTCCGAACGTCCGCGACGGGTCGAGCTTGTCGCGGAGCGCGACGAAGTCGCCGAACCGTGGATAGCGTTCGCCCAGGTCAACGGCCGAGAGCGTGTGCATCTTGCCCCAGTGCGGGCGGCCGCCGGCCTCACCTGCGATGCGCTCGAAGGTCGCGAAGTACTCCTCGCGCCAGGGCGAGGAGGGCGCCGTGTGGATGGCGATGTAGACGTTCTCGCGCTCGAACCCGGTGGACAGGGGGATGTCGTCGGCGCCGGCCACCCGGACCTCGACCGGGAAGGAGATGTTCCATGAGGACGCCTCGACCGCACGCTGCAGCGAAGCGAGGACCTCCATGCCGACGGCACGCGGGACGGCGTACTCGCTCTCCACGAACCGCACCTTCCGCTGCGAGGTGAAGACGCGGTAGGAGATGTCGGTGAACTCGCGCGGCGAGAGGGCGGAGGCGGCGAAGCGGGCCAGCGGCTTCACCAGGCCAGGGGCCCGAAGACCGAGACCGACGGTCGCGCCGAAGGCCTGGTTGGAGAGGAGCTCGTCGTCGAACCAGCCCCGGAGCCGGCCCACCGGCGCCAGCGGAGTCTCCGGCAGCGGCAGCCGGGTGTTGTGCTTGGTCAGGACCCGGGTCGTGTGCGGGAACCAGTAGAACTCGAAGTGGTCCGTGCCGGAGGCGTGCTCGTCGAACGATGCCATCACCGCGGCGAGCTCGCCGTTGCCCTCGCGGGCGTTCAGCGCGAACAGAGGCTCGGTCTGGAGGGTTACCTCGACGATGATCCCGAGCGCGCCGAGCCCGACGCGGGCGAGGTCGAAGACCTCGGGATTCTCTTCAGCCGAGCAGGCGATCACGGAGCCGTCGGCGAGGAGCAGCCGCAGGCCGCTTACCTGGGTCGCCAGGCCGCCGAAACGCGCTCCCGTGCCGTGGGTGCCGGTCGAGATCGCCCCGGAGATCGACTGTTCCTCGATGTCACCGAGGTTGGTCATCGACAGACCGAGCGCCTCGAGCGCCCGGTTGAGGACCTTGAGGCGGGTGCCCCCGCGCACCGTCACCAGACCGGTCGTCGAGTCCGCTCGAACGATCCCTGAGAGACGGTCCAGGCTGACCTGGACATCGACCGGCGACCCGATCGCGGTGAACGAGTGCCCCGCGCCGATCGGCTTGATCCTCCGCCCGGCCTTCGCTGCGGCCACGACGACCGCCGAGAGCTCTGCGTCGTCGCGAGGCACTACGACCTCGACAGCGCCCGCGTGCTGGTTGCCTGCCCAGTTCTGCCACTCGCTCACGCCGCAAAGGGTGTCGCTTCGGGGGCATTCGGTCAACGTCTTCGCCCCGATCGGTTTGGACCACGCGATGGCACAGTTGGTCATCTGCCGTTGACGCGACTGCCACGCGGGGCATAGACACTTGCGTCGTGGTCACGACTTCCCACCATCTCTCCGCCCAGCAGCACGAACGCCTCGACCGGGCGACCGCCTGCCTCGACGGTCCCGTCGGGGCCGTGGACCTGCAGGCGTTCGACGCCAACGCCGACGATCTCGTGCGCCGCGCCGCCGGCACCCCGATCCGAGTGGCCAGCAAGTCCGTACGCTGCCGGGCGCTGATCGACCGGGTGCTCGCCAGCGAGGGATACGAGGGGATCCTGGCCTTCACGCTGTTCGAGGCGCTGTGGCTGGCCGAGTCGCACTACGACGTCGTGGTCGGCTACCCGACCGCCGACCGGGCCGCGCTCGCCACCCTCGCGAACGACGAGGAGAAGCTTGCCCGGGTCACCCTGATGGTCGACAGCGCCGAGGGGTTGTCGCTGGTCAAGGCCGCGATCGGCACCCCGGCCGCCCCCGTACGCGTGGCCATCGACCTCGACGCGGCGTTGGTCATCGCGCGCCGTATCTGGCTCGGCGCCCGCCGCTCCCCGGTCCGCACCCCCGAGGACGCCGTCGCGCTTGCCCGGATCGTCGCCGACGACCCCGACTTCCAGCTGGTCGGGCTGATGGCCTACGAGGGCCAGGTCGCCGGCACCGTCGACCGTCCGCTCGGCGGCAACCCGCCCCCGGCCGTCATCAGGAGGATGAAGAAGGCCTCCATCGCCGAGATCACCGAGCGCCGCGGAAAGATCGTCGCCGCCGTAGGCTCCCTGGCCGACCTCGAGTTCGTCAACGGCGGCGGCACGGGCTCGATCGAGTCCACCCACGCTGACCCCTCGGTGACCGAGATCGCGGCCGGTTCCGGGCTCTACGGTCCGACTCTCTTCGACCGCTACGACGGTTTCACGCCCCACCCCGCGGCCTACTTCGGGCTGAGCGTGGTCCGCCGCCCCGCGCCCGGCATCGTCACCGTCGCCGGTGGTGGCTGGATCGCCTCGGGCCCGCCCGGACTCGACCGCGTCCCGAGCCCGACCTACCCCTTCGGCCTGGAGTACGTCGGCACCGAAGGCGCCGGGGAGGTCCAGACACCGTTGCGTGGGCATGCCGCCGACGAGCTCGCGATCGGTGACAAGGTCTGGTTCCGGCACGCGAAGGCGGGCGAGGTCTGCGAGCGGCTCGACACGCTCCAGCTGATCGAGGGCGACTCGATCATCACCGTCGCGCCGACCTACCGGGGCGAGGGCCAGACCTTCCTGTGACCTGCTGGATCACTCGCCCAGCAGCTGGAACCAGCTCTCGGTGACCAGCTCGCACATGCGGTCGTGCTCGACACCCCACAACCCGTCCGCCCAGCGCTGGAACAGATAGTCGAGCTGGCCGACCGCCAGTGCGCCGCGCAGGCGCCGGCTGTCGGCGTCGAACCGGTCCGCCTTGTCCAGACCCACGCTGACGTCCTCGATCGTCTCGTCCGTCCAGGCGTCGACGATGCGGGTGAGATCGGGATCGACGGCTTGGGCGGCCCGGGCGATCGTGACGATCGGACGCACCGCCGGCCATCGAGCCACGGCGTGCCGGATCCAGGCACCGAGCTGCTCGCGGGTGCCGGCCGCCTCCGCGTCGGCCAGGCCGCCGAGCGAGCTGCCCTGTGGGGAGCGGAGCTGGACCATCTCGTCCTCGAGGCGTTCGGCGATCAAGGCCTTGATGACGTCGGACTTCGAGGGGAAGTAGGCATAGAACGTCACCCGAGTGGTGCTTGCCGCCGAGGCGATCTCATCGATCGTCGTGGCCGCGTAGCCGCTCGCGACGAACCGGTCCATCGCCGCGTCCAGCAGGAGCTGGCGTGTCATCGCCCTCTGAGCTGCACGGTTGGCCATGGCGTCACGATAAGCGACGCCGATACCTCCCTGGGGATTTCCACAGTTTCTCGAAAACCCGGTGTATCGCAACTGGGCCCTCGGTAGGTTCTGTCCCGATGGATGATCAAGTGACCTGGGCGGACAAGGGCTTCTGGGAGCCGGGAGAAGCCGTCGATCTCACCACGTACGCAGCCTCCGGCCGCAACCTCTTCGACGGCTCGTTCACCTGGCCGGTGATGGTGCTCAAGAAGAGCGTGCTGGAGCACAACATCCCGACCCTCGCGGGCTTCGCGGAGGGGCACGGCCTGCTGCTCGCGCCGCACGGCAAGACCACGATGGCGCCGTCGCTCTACCAGCGACAGCTCGACGCCGGCGCGTGGGCGATCACCGTCGCCTCGCCCAACCAGGCCCTGGTCGCCCGCCATGCCGGCGTACGCCGGGTCATGGTCGCCAACGAGATCCTCGACCACAGCGCACTGAGCTGGGTGGCCTCCGAGCGTGCGGCCGACCCGGAGTTCCTCCACCTGCACTGGGTCGACTCGGTCGAGGGCGTCGAGGCTGCGGCCGAGGCGTCGGCCCTGGTCGGGGTCGAGGACCGGCCGCTGGCCGTACTGATCGACCTGGGCTTCCCGGGCGGACGGACCGGCTGTCGCTCCGTCCAGGAGGCCGTCGAGCTCGCGCGGGTGGTCGACTCCACGCCGGGCGTACTCCTGGCGGGAGTCGCCGGCTACGAGGGCGGGCTGCGGACGGCAGAGGCGGTCGGCGACTACTTCGACCGTCTCAAGGAGCTCGCCTCGAGCCTCTACACCAAGGGCCTGACCGCTGCCGACGCGATCGTCTCCGCAGGTGGCAGCGCCTTCTTCGACGTCCTCGCCGAGCGCTGGTCCACGGGCTGGCCGGACGGGATGACGCCTCGCAAGGTGCTGCGCAGCGGTGCGTACGTCACCCACGACCACGGTCTCTACGCCGGCGAGACGCCCTACGGCCGCATCGAGGGCACCCTGGACCCGGCCATCGAGGTGTGGGCCCAGGTGATCTCGGCCCCCGAAGAGGGGCTGGTCATCGTCGGCATGGGCAGGCGGGACGCGCCCTTCGACCACGGCCTGCCTGTCCCGCTCGCGGCGCGACGCGACGGCTTCGGTGGCGCGGAGCCGCTCGAGGGCACCGTCGAGAAGCTGGCCGACCAGCACGCCTTCCTGCGCACCGACGCCGGGCTGCGGCCGGGCGACCTGGTCAGCTTCGGGATCTCTCACCCGTGCACGGCGTTCGACAAGTGGCGGCTGATCCCGGTCGTCGATCTCGACTACACCGTGACCGACCTGGTCCGGACGTACTTCTGAGGGTTCAGGCGATGTCGGAGAGTCGCAGCCTGACCTGGTAGAACGCGCCGTGGTCGGTGGCCCGGCGGGCCGACGGGCCGGAGTAGACCTGGTAGCGGTCGGGCCGCAGCGACGGGCTGAGGAAGGCCTGGTCGATCGGCGCCCGGCGGGCGGTGGCGCACTCCTCGTGCGGTGCCAGCGGACTCACCAGACCGGTCCCCGGCGAGGTCAGGTCGCAGAGGATGTCGTTGCGCTGGTTGAAGTCACCGGCCACGACCATCGGCACCTCGGCGCGGGCGACCGCCTCCTTGACGATCCGGGCGTTCAGGTCTCGCCACTTCTTCTGTCTGGGGGCGGACGGGAGGGTCGCCGGGAAGTGCACGGGCAGGACCCCGACGCGCTGTCCCGAGGAACGCTCCTCCAGCACGACCACCGGCGCGCTGACCCGAGCGCCGTGGCGGTAGTACATGGTGACCGTGTCCTTGCTGACCAGCCGGAACACCGAGCGCCGGTAGAAGACCGCGTCGTCGGTGGCATCGGGCGTGGAGACGAGGCCGAACTCACGTCCGAACGACTCGAAGGCCTCCCGCTGCGGGGCCTCCACCTCGGCGAGCACGCCGAAGTCGATGGCCGTACGCCGCAGGTGACCCACCACGATCCGCATCCGCGGCACGCCGTCGAGCCGGCCGGCAGCAGCACCTCCGGGCGCGGTGTGGTGGTCGGCCCAGGCGTTGAGCCAGGCGAAGCGCTGGAAGCCGGGTTGAACCGGCCCGGCCTGGGCCACCTTGACGGTCGGCCCGGCGGACGCGGTCGTCGGGGCCAGGAGGCTCGAGGCGGCGGCGATGACGCCGCACAGGGCGACCGCGGGCACGACGGCCCGCCATCGGTGGTCGAGCTTGGCGAGACCGTCCGAGGCAGTGGGGGACACGCCTACCGACGGTATGAGTCCGCCGTGTGCGCCGAACCAAACGCTTTCGAATACTCGGAAACCTCGGGTGAACTCCGGCGTCTACAGGTCCATGCTCTACAGATCCATGAAGATCAGGGCGCCCGCGATGTCGGCGGTGCCGTAGTGGAGGTAGTCGTCGACGGTCGACTCCGGGACGCCCTTCTGTGCGGTCACGAAGCCGACGACGACCGCTTTGGAGGAGTCCTTGGCGACCCATTTCCCGATCACGTCGTCCGCGATGAGGCTGCCGGTGGGCAGGTCGAAGTCGGTCTCCTTGACCGACTCCGCGGCCGCAGTCGCCTCCGCCTCGCTGTCGAAGACGTAGATCACCCGGAGCATCCGCAGCTTGCCGCGCTCGGCGTCGTGGATCCCCATCGCGGCATAGCCGCAGCCCTTCTTCTCCAGGGCCGCCGACGCGATCGGCCCGCAGTCCGGATAGTCCTGGGAAGCCACGTACGTCGCGTCCATGCTCACGTCGCCGAGCTTGAACCTCCAGTCACCCTCGAACAGATCCGCGGCCAGTCCGCCCGGGGCAGGAGCGGTCGCCGACGTGCTCGGCGTGGCCGTCACCGTCAGCGGCCCGGGCTTGGCTGTCGGGTCCTCCTCGCCGCGGAGAACGACGAGAGCGGCCGTGATGATCACGCCGATCACGAGCACGACCGCGATCGCACCGAGCCCGATGACGATGGGCCACGGGTTGTGCGGCTTCTCCGGCGGTGGCCCTCCGGCGGCGAACGAACTCTCGTTCGTCGGCAAGGGGGCCGGTGACCCAGGCTGGAGGTTCGGCGCAGGAGGCATCGCGCCGTATCCGTCCGGCGGTGGTGGTGTCGGCGTAGTCATCGGACCCCCTGGCCGAGTAAAGATTCACGTAGGAGAAACGTTCCCACGCGGTTCCACGATTCTCTCGTACGCCCCCCAAACACCTGACTGTCTCGACAGCAGTCGGTAGCGGCCGAAAGGTAGTTCGGGACGTTTCTGCCCCTCTACCCGCAGGTAATGGGCAGAAACGTCCCGGACTATCTCGTTCTCACAGTCCTGATCACGGAGCGACCGGGTAGTGGCTGGAGATCGCGATGCGGTTCCAGGCGTTGATGGAGATCGCGACCCAGGTCAGGGCGGCGATCTGCTTGGCGTCGAGGACGCTCTCGACGTCCACCTTGGGGGCGGCGGCGGTGTGCAGGTCGCCGATGCGGGTGATCTGCTCGGCGATGGTGAGGGCGGCCTGCTCCTCGGGGGTGAAGTACTGCGACTCCCACCAGGCGGCGACGAGGGCGAGACGGTCGGCCGTCTCGCCGTTCTTGATGGCGTCCTGGGTGTGCATCCGCAGGCAGAAGGCGCAGCCGTTGATCTGGGAGGCGCGGAGCTTGACCAGGTCGACGGTGAGCCGGTCGAGGCCGGCGACGGTGATGGCCTCCTCGACCGCCTCCTCGACGGCCATCTGGGCGTTGTACGCGGCGGGGAACAGCTTGGTCACGTTGACGTTGGCGAGCATCGGGGTCCTTCGGGTCTGGCCCGCCACAGCGCGGGCACTCGTCAGGTTGACGAGGTGGCGGAGCCGAATGTGAGGTCGCCACCTCACAATCGCGATGTCTGGCTCGTCACACTGGGTGAACCCGGAGGAGATGCCACGATGCCTGACATGGACGACCTGGGCGAGGTGATGATCGAGCGCCGCCGCCTGATCGCGCTCGCCTACCGCCTGCTCGGCACGGTCGAGGAGGCCGAGGACGCGGTCCAGGAGACCTACCTGCGGTGGTATCGCCTCTCCGACGACGAACGGGCGGCGATCGACAACCCCTCCGGCTGGCTGAGCCGCGTGACCAGCCGGGTCTGCCTCGACGTACTCAAGTCGGCGCGCAGCCGCCGGGAGAGGTACGTCGGCCCCTGGCTGCCCGAGCCGGTCCGGCCGGGTTTCCTGGCAGCCCCCGAGGATCCGGCCGACCGAGCGACCCTCGACGACACGGTGAGCACCGCGCTGCTCGTCGTGCTCGACGCGATGACTCCGGCCGAGAGGGTCGCGTTCGTGCTCCATGACATCTTCGCCGTCCCGTTCGGCGACATCGCCGGGGTGGTCGGCCGCTCGCCGGCCGCGGTGCGGCAGCTCGCCGCCTCCGCACGCCGCCGGGTCGCCCAGCATCGCGACGACGTCGCCCCGCTGCCGGAGCACGACGACGTCGTACGCGCCTTCGTCTCGGCCACGGCCGGCGGTGACCTCGGCCGGCTGGTGACGCTGCTGGACCCGTCGATCACGCTCCGTTCCGACGGCGGTGGCCGGGTCAGCGCTGCCCTCAACCCGATCGCCGGGCCGGAGAAGGTGGCGCGGTTCCTGCTGGGCGTACTCACGAAGCGGCCGACCTGGGAGATCCGGACCGAGGCCACCGCCGACGGCCTCGGGTTCACGTTCATCGAGGACGGAGCTCACCGCGGCGTCGCCAACCTGCGGGTCGCCGGCGGCCGGGTCACCGACGTCTGGATCGTCCTGAACCCGGACAAGCTCGCCCGCTGGAGCTGATCCCAGGAAAGGTCAGAGCCACGACCCGAGCGTCGGTGCGTCCACGAGGTCGTGCGGTCGCCCGGCGAGCCAGGCAGCCACCTCGGGAAGCGGGCCCTCGACACCGATCAGGTCGTCGTCGGAGAGTCCCCGCTTCGTACGGATCTCGTCGGCGAGGGCGAGCAGGAAGTCGTCGGGCAGATCGGCGAAGGTGATTCCGACGCCGAGGTCTACGGCGTGGACGAAGACCTCACGGGCCCGCATCCACGGGACGTCGCTCGCCTTCCGGGTGACGAGCTGGGCGGTGATCACCTCGTGCTCCCACTGCTCGGGAGTCAGCCGGTCCATGGCCGCGTCGAGCTCCGCGGCGCCGCGGTGATACCACGAGCGGAGCTCCTCGGCCGGTCGCGTCGCTGCCTCCTCGATGTCGGCGTTGCGCTGCTCCGCGGAGGCGTACATCCGCTTCTCCACGCCCGTCTCGGCCCAGGAGATCAGGTTGCCGAGGGCATCGGCGTTGGCGGCGACGTGGCCGACCAGGTGCTTGCGGGTCCAGCCCGGCAGCCGCGAGTCGCCGTCGAAGCGATGTCCTGAGCTTGTCGAAGGGGCGGAGCTGTCCAGACCGTCGACCGCGCCGGTCAGCAGAGCCGTGCCCTCCGCCACCCAGCGACGGGCGTCGTCGAACGTACGTGTCGGAGTGGTGCCGATCAGGACGGACATCGCGTTCAGCCTTTCACGATCATGTCGGTGAGTCGGGGCGGGAGTGCCTCGAAGACGTGGTCATTGTCACAGCCCCCTCCTCAGCTCGGTCAATCTCCTGCGGAGGCGAGCGATAGATGCTTGGTTTGGTGTGATCAGGAAGAGGTGGGATGGACAAGCCGCTCAAGACCCGGCCCCCGTATGCGATCACCAGCGTCGACCACGCACTCAAGCTGGCGGCGATCCTCCAGCTCGAAGGCCGCCTGACCGTCTCGGAGGCAGCGGCTCGGCTCGACGTCGCCCGCTCCACCGCCCACCGGCTGCTGGCGATGCTGGTCTACCGCGACTTCGCTGTCCAGGACGAGGACAAGGTCTACCGAGCCGGACCGGTGCTGGAGCTGGCCGCCCACTCTCGCTCGACCGCATCCCGGCTCCGCCAGGTCGCGCTGCCGCATCTGCAGCGCCTGGTCGACCTGTTGGGCGAGTCCGCCAACGTCGCCGTACGCACCGGTGACACCTGCCGCTTCATCGCCTCGGTCGAGTCGCCGCAGTCGCTCAAGGTCGGCTCCCGCGAGGGCATGGTCTTCCCCGCGCACCGCACCACCGCCGGCCTCCTGCTCCTGGCCCAGATCTCCGACGACGAGGTCGCCTCGATCTACTCCCGGGAGAGGTACGCCGACCACCTGGCCGATCGCCCGGACATCGACGCGCTGCGTACCGAGCTCGAGCGCGTACGCCGCAACGGCTTCGCCTTCAACGACGGTCGCTCCGAGCGGGGCGTGGTCGCCGTCGGCGTCCCCGTCCGTGGCGCCGGTGGCGATGTCGTCGCCGGGATGTCGATCTCCATGCCCAGCGTCCGCTACGACAAGGAGTCCCTGCCGAGCGTCGTGGCCACCCTGATGTCCGGCGCAGCGGCTCTGGAGCGTGACCTGAGTCAGGGGTGATCTGCGTCAAGTTGGTGCCGGTAGCATCGGTTCGCGAGTTAACCTGGGCCTAATGAGCAACACCCCGCCCTCCAGCGATACCCGCGAATCGAAACCGGCCCGCATCGACTGGCTCGCGACCACCGCAGGTGCCCTTGCTGCCGTCACCTCCGCGGTGCTGCTCTCCACGCTCGGTGCCGTCGGAACCCTCGTCGGGGCGGCGCTCGGCAGCGTCGCGGCGACGGTCGGCACCAACCTCTACTCCCAGTGGCTCGCGAAGAGCCACGAGAAGGTGACCAGCGTCCAGGCCCTGGGCCGGTGGCGGTCGGCCGGGCTCGCCGGCGTACGGGCCAGCTCGGAGACTGCGACCGAGCGGACTTCGGGCTCCGTGGCGGAGGCGGCGGAGGCCGCGGAGGTGGGCGATGCGGCCGAGGGTGGCGACACGGAGCCGACGCCGTCGTGGCAGGAGCGCCTCAAGACGCTGCCCTGGAAGCGGATCGCCCTGCTCTCGTTGGCGATGTTCGTGGTCGTGGTCGTCGCGATCACGATCTTCGAGCTGGCGGCCGGGCGCAGCGTCAGCTCGATCGTGGGTGATGGGGACAGCAGCACGACGATCTCCCGGGTGACCGGCGGCGGTTCCGAGAAGCGGGATGAGAAGCGGGACGAGGATCCGTCGCCGGGCGCGACCGCGACTCCGGAGGAGTCCGCGGGTGCGAGCACTGAACCCTCGGAGCCGACCGAGCCGTCGGAGTCGGCCGCGACGGAGACGCCGAGCGCCGAGCCGTCGAGCTCGACCGGGTCGAGCGCCTCGCCGTCGGCGCAGCCGAACGAGGGTGGCGGCGTCTCGGCGGAGCCTTCGCCCACGGTAGGAGCCTCGCCCGGAGCAGGGGACCAGGCGACTCCCTGACGAGGTTCGGCGAGTAGACGCGACGCTCGCGACGGCCGCCCCTACTCGCCAACCTCCGGGCTCACATCCGGAAGAGGATCTCCGCGCCGAGGTCGGTGTTGCCGTAGGAGGTGTATTCCTTGCCCTGGGCCACGGTGATGCCATCGCTGGCCGTGACCATGGTGTAGACGACGTACTTGCCGTAGTCCTTCACCTTGAACCAGCCCTGGGTGTAGTCGGGCAGGGAGGCTTCCGTGGGCGGGATCACGTGCCGCGGCTCGATCTTCTTGGCGGCCTTCCCCGCGGCCTCGACGGTGCTGAAGTCGTAGATGAAGTGGGTCATCCGCAGGTTGCCCCGCTGAGCCTTGTAGGAGACCCGCGCGGCGTAGTCGCAGCCGAGGTTGCGGATCGCGGGCTTCAGGGTCGCCTTGCAGCCGGAGTAGTCCTTGCCGCTCAGGTAGCGGGCCTTCAGGGTGACGTCGCCGTAGGTGAACTCCCAGGGGCGGGGGACGTCGTCCTTGGAGAGGTGTTCGGGGCCGATGGTCGAACGCGAGCTGGTGGCGCCGTCGCTGGGGTCGGCCGGGGAGCTGGTCGCGGGCCAGTCGGGCTTGCCGCTGGACCCACCGCCTACGTCGGAGCTTCCGCCGCCCTGGCTCGGCGACTCGCTCGGTGTCTGGTCGGCCGAAGCCGTGTCGCTCGCGGTCGGTGCTCCGGCGGTCGTGGCCGCGTCGTCGCCGCGGGTGAAGAGGGCGTAGACGACCACCCCACACACGACCACGAGCCCGAGGGAGACGGCGATGGTCAGGACCTGCCGCAGCGGCCCGCCCTGGCCGGCGCGCTCCTTGCGGGCGTTGAACGCCGGTCGGTTGCCGCCGTCGTCGGAGAGTCCGATCAGGCGCTCGTTGTAGTCGAAAGGCGCAGGCTGCTTCTGCGGCTCCTCGTCAGGCGCGCCCGAACCGGGGGAGCCTGGGGGCGGCGGATACGGCATGGGGTTTGTCTACCATCTATCAACAGTCGCCACGCCGAAGGTTTGGAAGACGGACGAAATCCCGCCCGAATCCTCGCTCGAGCAGCGAGATGAACACGGATACCCACCGTACGCGGCCCAGGACCCGGGTACCTACAACTTGGCAATGCTTACCCAATCCTCTTCTGTGGGCGGGGCGCCGCAAACCCTGCGGAATCGCGTGTTGCTGCATTGCAGGAATTCGATGAACGAGTCTTTGCAATGCGAATTCTTGGGGAATCGATTGTGATGCGGGGCAAGGGAAAGAACACGAAACTCAGTTACCCGCCCCCGGTAAGCCGCGAAACCCGTGGATTCGGGTGCGGAAGCCCACAACACATGGGCCTTTCCCCCAGGAGGAGACGTATGAGGTTCCAACGCACCACCTTCCGTCCCCGCACGATCGCGGCGCTTGCCGCGGGTGTGGGTCTCGCGGCCTCCGCCGCCGTCGCCGTCCCGGCAGCCGCCGCGGATGCCGAGTTCAGCAAGGCCGAGGTCGCGTCGGTCAAGTCGGCCGTCGCCGAGTCCGCCCCGGTCGGCTCGTCGTGGTACACCGACCCGGCCACCAACAAGGTCGTCGTCACCGTCGACGAGACCGTCTCCGCGGCCGAGATCGCCGAGGTCAAGGAGGCTGCCGCCGAGAGGACGAGCCAGGGCGACGAGGCCGTGACCGTCAAGCACACCAAGGGCGAGTTCAGCCCGCTCATCGGCCCCGGCGACGCCATCTACGGCGGCGGCTCCCGCTGCTCGCTCGGCTTCAACGTCAAGGTCGGCGGCGCCGACTACTTCCTGACGGCGGGCCACTGCACCAACGCCGTCTCGACCTGGTACGCCAACTCGTCGAACACCACGCTGCTGGGCTACACCGCGGGCTCGAGCTTCCCGGGCAACGACTACGGCATCGTCGAGTACAACTCCTCCATCTCGAAGTCCGGTGGCTTCACCGCGGGCACCGCTCGGGTCGGCCAGAGCGTCACGCGTGACGGCTCGACCACCGGTGTCCACACCGGCACCGTGACGGCGGTCAACGCCAGCGTCCGCTACGCCGAGGGCACCGTCAGCGGCCTGATCCAGACCAACGTGTGCGCCGAGCCGGGTGACTCCGGCGGCGCGCTCTACTCCGGTTCGACCGCGCTGGGGCTGACCTCCGGCGGCAGCGGGAACTGCAGCACCGGTGGAACGACCTTCTTCCAGCCGGTGACCGAGGCGCTCAGCGTGTACGGCGCCACGATCTACTGATCAAGTGCTCTTGACCGAGCGTCACTGATCAAGCACAGGTACGCCGCGGGGTGAGGTGGTTTGGGCCACTTTGCCCTGCGGCGTACGAAATTTCGTCGAACTACGAAAGTTTTTTGCCAACGACTGGCCGATGAGGTGCTTACAACGACATACTCACTGTGGTCGTGTTCGGGCACAATCGCGGTGGAGGAACGTATGAGGTTCACCAGGTCACGTAACCGTCTGCTCGCAGCAGCGGTCGGACTAGGGCTGGCGGCTAGCGCCGCAGCCACGCCGGCGGTCGCTGCGCCCGCGGAGACGGGGGCCAGCGCCAAGGCGCTGGCGGCCGCTTACGCCGCAGTCGACTCCGCGGTCAACAGGTCCGCGCTGTCCGGTATCGCCTGGTACACCGACGAGGCCACCGGCAAGGTGGTCGTGACCGCGGACTCCACCGTCCCCGCGTCCGCGCTGAGCAGGTTGACCGAGACCGTCGGGGCCGACGCCGACGCGATCTCCATCAAGCGCGCCAAGGGCGAGTTCAAGCCGTTCCTCGGTGCCGGCGACGCGATCTACGGCTCCGGCTTCCGGTGCTCGGTCGGTTTCAACGTACGCAAGGGCGGCACCCACTACTTCCTCACCGCCGGCCACTGCGCCGAAGACGTCGGGACCTGGTACACGAACTCCGGTCGGACCACCCGGATCGGGCCGACCGTGAAGTCGAGCTTCCCGGGCAACGACTACGCGCTGGTGCGTTACGACAACACCTCGCTGACGCATCAGGGCGGCTACTCCGTCGGTGACGCCCGCGTCGGCCAGCGGGTCACCCGCGACGGCTCGTCGACCGGCGTGCACTCCGGCCGGGTCGAGGCGCTCGACGTCTCGGTCCGCTACCGCGGCTCCGGCACCGTCCGCGGCATGATCCAGACCGACATCTGTGCCGAGTCGGGCGACTCCGGGGGCCCGCTCTACGCCGGCTCGACCGCCCTCGGGATCACCTCGGGCGGCTCCGGTGACTGCGACTCGGGCGGCACCACCTTCTTCCAGCCCGTCCGCGAGGCCCTCAACGCCTACGACGTGAACATCTACTGACTCGCACGCTGGTCGAGCCCGCTGGTCGAGCCGCCGGAGACACCGGCTCGCTGGCGCTCGCCGGGCTCGACCAACGGTGGTGAACTCAGACCGCGACCGGGATCGGCGCCGCGGCGGCGGAGTCCTTGATCAGCCGGGCGTACGCATCGAAGAGCCGCTGCTCGGAGAGGCGCTGCCGGTTGCGGAAGATCCGCTCGAAGTGCTCCTCGCGCTGGGCGAAGGCGGCCTCCCAGGACTCGGCCATCTCGGCCGGGTCGAAGCTCGAGACCAGGCGGAGGTCGCCGACCATCGCCGGAGCGTCGCCGACCGGCGTGGTCACCGGGACCGCGCCGCAGGCCATCCCCTCGAGCAGGCACAGTGGGGCGGCCTCGCCGAATGCCGAGGTGAGCGTGATCAGGTCGGCGGCGTTGTAGAGCGGCGCCATCTGGCTCTGGATGCCGAGGGCGTGCAGGTTGGTCTCCAGCGCCGGCCACGCGCCGAGCTCCTCGGTGATGAGCTGGGCGAAGGCCGGGTTGTCCGCGGTCATCCCGGCGCCGCACATGACGAGGTGGGCGTCGGGGTGCTCCCGCACGAACCGGCGCGCCGCCCGGACGAAGAGCGGGATGTTCTTCATCTCGTCGAAGCGGGCCGCGATCATCACCACGGGTGCGTCGCCGTCCACGCCGAGCTCGGCCCGCTTGCCGGCCCGCAGGTCGGCGTCGGTGCGGAACTTGTGGAGGTCGACCCCGTTGGGGAAGACCGGCAGTCGCTCCAGCGGGATCCCGGTCGCCTCGTGGTAGGCCCGCTGGGTCGACTCCGCGCAGCACACGGCCGCGGTCAGCAGCCCGGCCCGGTCGAGGTCGATGAGCTCCTGCACCCCGGCCCCCTGGTGCTCCGGGTCGGAGCGGTGCAGGCAGGTGATCAGCGGCGTCCCCGACGTGCCGACCCTGCCCAGCACCGTGAGCGGCTGCTCCTTGAGGGAGAGCACCACGTCGGCCTTCGCCACCGACTGCGCCACGCGCTTGAGCTGGCTGGTGGTGATGGGGCCCGAAGGCGTACGTCTCAATGCCCGCACCGGCACGCCGGCCGAGGTCAGGCGGCGGTAGGAGTTGTCGGAGGAGATCCGCTGCGCGGTGAACTCGCGCTGCACGCGGTCGCTGAGGCTCAGCACGCTGTGCTGCTGAGGCGTGGTGGCGTCGAGCGCGCGGACGACTGCGGTGTGCAGGATCCGGGCGCCACCGGCGAAGAAACCTTCGTACAGGGAGAGAACGGAAGGGCCGTCCTCAAGGAACGTCACGGTGGACATGTCGACCTCACTTTTTCCGCAGGAGGCATCGCCCGAGCGGTGATGGTGGTGGGGCTACGGCAGAGATATGCGGCTTCGTCCGGACGCTAACGCGTCCGCGGGCGCATCCCAAGACATCATCGGCTCGGGGCGAAGGATTTCACTTGATCGTCATCTTCACGCGCGCATCGTAGGAGCGACGGAGGATTTATCGAAACCGGCGGGGATCCGGGTTCGATTTACGGTATCTGATGTGGCGTTCGTCACGCTATGCGTTCCTCGACATTGCTCGGTGAACGATTGGCGCGGGTCTCGGACGCGCTGCTGAATAGGGCCCCGAGGGTGGCCGGATCCCGCTACGTTCGGGGCTATGACGACCGAGGTGACGACGTACCGCTATGTCCGTTTCGCTCTGTGCTGTCTGCTCGCGGGGCTCGCGATCTCGGTGGGCGCCGAGACGATCACGAGCGGGGAGTGGCAGACCTCCATCTCGTCCTACTACTACACCCCGGCGGGCCCGGTCTTCACCGCGGTGCTGTGTGCGCTGGGCGTGTGCCTGGTGGTGCTGCGGGGCTATACCGACGCGGAGGACACCGCGCTCAACCTCGCCGGGCTCTCGGCGCCGATGGTCGGCTTCGTGCCGACCCCGGAGATCGGGCAGCAGATCGACAAGGCCGCCATCGTCAACAACGCCTGGAGCTACCTGGCGGTGATGGCGATCGGCTGGGTGGTCGTGCTGATCTTCGGGCTGCGCAAGCGCGCCGCCGCCGGGGCCTGGCCTTCGCGCTGGGGGCTGATCGGTCTGGTCTCGGTCGCGGGGGCATGGGTCGTCGGCGTCGGCTGGCTGCTGATCGACCAGGAGACCTTCGCGACCAAGGCGCACGGGCTCGCGGCGATCTTCACCTTCACGCCGTTCGCGCTGGCGGTCGTGCTCAACACCGACTGGGGCGTGCGGAGGATCGCGCGGGAGGCCGACAAGGCGCGTACGCGGCTGGACAAGACCTACTGGGCGCTGGTCGTGGCCATGGTGGTGCTGCTGGCGGCGGGCATCGTGCTGGGCCTGACCGGCTGGACGTACTGGCTGCTGGCGACCGAGGTCTCGCTGCTGGTCTGCTTCACGATCTTCTGGGTCATCCAGAGCTTCGACCTGATGGACCCGGAGCGCGACGCGCTCACGACGCGTCCGAGAACAGTGCTTTGATCGCGGGGCTCACTGGAAGTCGATGAGCAGGTCGTCGTCGCCGTTCTCGGGGTCGGTGATGACGCGGGGGAGGCGTACGGCGGTGTCGGTGCGCTTGGCCAGCGGCACCTTCGGCTCCGGCTCCTCGTCCGTCTCGACGACCACGACGGTGTGCTTGACCTGTGCGTGCGGGAGCACCTGCGCACGCCAGGCGCGGCAGTTGTAGGGCAGCTGCATGCCGTCCATGCCGCGGCCGTAGTCGTCGTAGAAGGCCAGCACCTCGCGCCGCTTCTGCTGCTGAGCCTCCGGCTCGAGGGTGGCGATGTTGGAGCGCGACTGGACCAGGTCCTGGATCGAGTGGCGGTCGACGACCTGCCAGTGCCGGAACGTCTGCGCCTCCACCGCGGAGAAGAACCCGGAGTCGTCGAGGATCGAGGTCGGGTCGAAGCCGCCCTCTTCTGTGAGTCCAGTCTGCTTGCCGATCAGCTTGCCGAGCTTGCGCACCCAGGGGATCCGCTCGTCGCGCTCGTTCTGGACCACGGCGAGTCGTCCGTCCGTACGCAGCACCCGCCCGATCTCCGCCAGCGCCTTGGCGTGGTCGAACCAGTGGAACGCCTGGCCGACGACGACCACGTCGTAGAGGCTGTCGCCGGTCGGGATCTGCTCGGCGGTGCCGCTGGTGGCGCGTACGTCCGGGAGCTTCCCGGAGAGGATGTCGAGCATCGCGTCGTCCGGGTCGGTCGCGAAGACGTCGTGGCCCAGGCCGACCAGCACCTCGGTGAGCTTGCCGGTCCCGGCCCCGAGCTCGAGGATCGAGCACGGCTCCGCGCCGACCAGCCACTTCACCGCATCCACCGGGTAGGACGGGCGCCCGCGGTCATAACTGTCCGCCACGCCTCCGAAGGAGCGTGCCGGATCGGGGTTGGCTGGGTCCGTCATCTCGGTCAGGGTAACGCGCGGGATGGCCATATCCGCCGATCTCCGCCTGCTGCGCGCCACGATACGGGCGCGCTGGCGGCGTTGACGCCGCTCAACAGACACCCGGTATGCCCTCGCGGCGTCGCCTTGCCATCACACCCGTCTCGTGACGCTCGCGACGTCGGCGATCGGCGGATAAGGCCATAAGGTTGACGCGTGAAGGACGATCCGCTTGCCCGGTTGGTGTCGCTCGAAGGTGTGGCCTCGGGCTTCGCCGCAGCTCGTGACGGTATCGACGTGATGCTGCGTGACCGGGGGCTGCGGCGTACGTCTCCGGAGACCACCGCCGAGTCGCTGCTGCGCGGTGCGCACGCCTCTGCCGTGCTGGAAGGCTCCTCGTCGTCCTTGGGCGAGGTTCGCGGCTCGGGCGGGGACGCGATCGCGCAGGACGCGGTACGGCTCTCGACCGAGCTGCTCTCGCTGGTGCCGGTGGTGAAGCACGCGCCGCTGCAGGCTTTCGCGCGGCTGCACGCGCTGGCGGCGGCGGCGTCGCTGGACCCTGAGGAGTTGGGCCGTCCGCGCTCGGCCGAGTCGGCCGAGCGGTTGCGGCGCCTCTCCGATCTGCTGCTCGCCCCGACGTCCGCGCCGGCGCTGGTCGTGGCGGCGTTCGTGCACGCTGATCTGGCGACCGCGGCTCCGTTCGCGTCCCACAACGGGCTGGTCGCGCGTGCCGCGGAGCGGCTCATCCTGGTCGCGCGTGGCGTGGACGAGAAGTCGCTGGTCGTGCCCGAGGCCGGCCATCTGGCGCTGCGGGCCGCCTACGAGTCGAACCTGCGTGGCTTCCGGGAGGGTGGCCTGGCGGGCGCGCACTCATGGCTGCTCTACGCGGCCGAGGCTTTCGCAGCCGGGGCCGAGGCCTCGCCGCTGCGCTTGGACGCGGCCCCATAGAGGTGGCCCAGTAGAGGGCAAAAGCAGGTGGCACCCGGTGGGTTGTGAGCACCGGGTGCCACCGCTGACACGAGCGTTTCTGGTTACCAAGCGTGCAAGGTCTGGTCACTGCGTCGGGATTTCTCCCCGGCTACAGCACCCCATCAGATGGGTGGATCGCCGCGTGGGTGCCTCTCACTCGTGTACGTCTTGTTACACCTCTGTTTCTACGCCGATCGGCGGCCAGATACAAGGCTGGAAATTCTGCAGGATGAGGAGGATGATGCCGCGTCTGCACGATCCCTGTTCTCGAGCAGGTCAGGCGCCGAGGCGACGACGCTTCGTGCCCGCCCAGATGACGCCGCCGGCGATCGCCACAGCGCCCCCGACGGCCAGCGCGGCCAGGGTCGGCGTGGACGGGGTGAGCACGCGGCTGCGCAGCGCGACCGGCTTGTTGAAGACCAGGATGTCCCAGCCGCGTTCCTTGGCGGCCCTGCGGAGGTCCTTGTCGGGATTGACCGCGAACGCGTGGCCGACCTCCTCCAGCATGGGGAGGTCGGTGACGGAGTCGGAGTAGGCGTACGACTGCTCGAGGTCGTAGCCGAAGCGCTCGGCAAGCTGCTGGACCGCGCGGGCCTTCTCCTCGCGGTAGGCGTAGAGCGCGATCTCGCCGGTGTAGCGGCCGTCCTCGATCTCCATCTGGGTCGCGACGACGTGGTCGGCGCCGAGCATCGTGCCGATCGGCTCGACCAGCTCGGTGCCGGAGGCGGAGACGATGATGACGTCGTGACCCTGGGCGTGGTGCTGCTCGATGAGCTGCACCGCCTCCTCGTAGACGAGCGGGTCGACCACGTTGTGGAGGGTGTCGGCGACGATCTCCTTGACGGTCGCCACGTCCCAGCCGGTGACCATCTCGGAGAGCGCCTTGCGCATCTTCTCCATCTGGTCGTGGTCGGCACCGCCGACGACGTAGACGAACTGCGTGTAGGCCGAGCGGATCATGGCCGCGCGGGTGATCAGGCCGCCGGCCTGGAAATGCTTGGAGAACGCAAGCGTGCTCGACCTCGCGATGATCGTCTTGTCGAGGTCGAAGAACGCAGCGATGCGTGTCATGGGCACATCGTAGACGGCCGTTGGGCGGGCCGATCACCATCCACAGGGCGGGTCCGGGACGGGGTTATCCACAGGTCCTGGATTTGCGAGTGGAATTGTCGGTGTCCCGGCGGATCCTGCTGTCATGACCTCGGAACCTCTCGTCATCACCTCGGACTCGCTGCTGGCCGCTGAGGCGGCTCGTCTGGCGGCCGCCTCGGGCGTCACCGTCGAGGAGTGCGCCGACGCCGTCGGTGCCTTGCGCCGATGGCAACGACCACCACTGATCCTCGTCGGCGCAGACCTCTTGGCGGAGGTGGCATCGCTGCGCCCACCTCGCCGGGATGGGGTCTATGTCGTGGGTTGGGGGTCGACCGGGGAGCCGCTGCTGCGGGCCGCGCTGGAGATCGGCGCGGAGACGTTGTTGGAGCTGCCCTCGGGCGAGGCCGCTGTCGCCGGGCTGCTCGCCGACATCGGCGACGGCGAAGGTGGTGCCGGCCTGGTCGTCGGCGTGATGGCCGGATCGGGTGGCGCCGGTGCGACGACGTACGCCGCGGCGCTGGCCAGTCTGGGGGCCGACCGCGGGTCGACGCTGCTGATCGACGCCGACCGGCTCGGCCCCGGAGCCGGGCGGGTGCTCGGCCTCGACGAGATCCCCGGCGTGACCTGGGGCGATCTCGGGCAGACCGCCGGGCGGCTGGGCGCCCGGGCGTTGCGTGAGGCGGTGCCGCACGTCGGGTCACTGGGCCTGCTGGGGTGGCCGGGCGGCGACGTTGTGCCACCGCGGCCGGAGGTGGTGCGCGAGGTGCTCGCCGCGGCGCGCCGCGGCCATGACCTGGTCGTGGTCGATCTGCCACGCGAGCCGGATGCCGGGACCGAGGCGCTGCTGACCGGGTGCGACATCGTCCTCGTCGTCGTTCGGGCGAACGTCACCGGCACGGCGTCCGCCGCCCGGCTGATCGCCCGTCTTCCCGAGCGGGATCGGGTGCGGGTCGTCGTCCGTGGCCGCGCTGCCGAACCGGAGGCCGTCGGGCGTGCGCTCGGGCTCCCGGTGATCGCGTCGATGTCCGACCAGCGCGGACTCTCGGAGGCCATCGATCTGGGTCTGGGGCCGATCCGCTCGAAGCGGGCGCCGCTGGCCCGCGCCGCGGCCGAGGTGCTGACGCGCTGCCGGGTCCGCGCGGGGGTGATGGTCGCATGATCGGCGCTGTCGACATCGCGCCCCAGGTCGTCGACCTCGTCCGCGACCACCTGGCGCGTACGTCGGGAGAGCTCACCCCGCACCGGGTCCAGGAAGCTCTCCGTGCGGAGGGACGCATCGTCGGTGATGCGACCGTGCTGGCCGTCTTCGAGATGCTGCGCCGCGACGTGGTCGGCGCGGGGCCGTTGGAGCCGTTGCTGCGGTTGCCGGGGGTGACCGACGTCCTCGTCAACGGGCCCGACCAGGTCTTCATCGACCGCGGATCCGGTCTGGAGCCCGCTCCGGTCGCGTTTCCTGACGACGACGCGGTTCGGCGGCTGGCGCAGCGGTTGGCCGCCGGGGCCGGCCGCCGCCTGGACGATGCCTCGCCCTACGTCGACCTGAGGTTGGGCGACGGCAGCCGGTTCCATGCGGTGCTGGCGCCGCTGGCTCGACCAGGCACGGTGATCTCGCTGCGGGTGCCGTCGGCGCGGGCGTTCACGCTCGCCGAGCTGGAGGTCTCGGGGATGGTCGTTCCCCGCGTGGCCGACCTGCTGCGCCGGCTGGTGCTGGCACGGTCGGCGTTTCTCGTCTCCGGAGGAACCGGCACCGGGAAGACCACCTTGCTGGCGTCGCTGTTGTCCTTGGTACCGCAGGAGGAGCGGCTGGTGCTGGTGGAGGACGCCTCCGAGCTGCGTCCGGACCACCCGCATGTGGTCGGCCTCGAGGCGCGCCCGGCCAACATCGAGGCCGCCGGCGCCGTCGAGCTCCATACGCTGGTCCGCCAGGCCCTCAGGATGCGGCCGGACCGGCTGGTCGTGGGGGAGGTGCGTGGCGCTGAGGTCGTCGATCTCCTCGCCGCGTTGAACACCGGCCACGAGGGCGGCTGCGGCACGCTGCACGCCAACTCCGCTGCCGATGTGCCGGCGCGGGTGGAGGCGCTGGCGCTCGCCGCCGGTCTCGGCAGGGAGGCGGCGCACAGCCAGTTCGCCTCCGGTGTCGACGTGGTCGTGCACCTGCGGCGACGGGACGGCCGCCGGGTGCTGACCGAGATCGCGGTCCCGTGTCGCGGAGCCGATGGGCTGGTCCGGATGGAGACCGCCTTCTCGGTGGCCGCCGGTGACGTCGTGGTCGCCGGACCGGCCGCGGACCGGCTCGAAGCGCTGCTCGGAGCCGAGCGGTGAGCGGGCTGAGCCTCGGGGTGGTCGCCGGCCTGGTCGGTGCCGCCGCTGCGCTGATGCTCCGCCCACGAGCAGCCGTCGGACCACGGTCGCCTGAGTGGCGGGTGCCGCGGTGGTCGTTCCTCCTGGTCGCCCTGATCCCCATCGTCTTCCCGGGCAAGGCGGTCGTCGCGGCTGTCTTGCTCGGGATCGCCACCTTTGGCGGTGTCGCCCTGTGGCGGCGCCGCTGCGAGCGGATCGAGGCTGGGCGTACGGCCAACCGTGTCGTCGAGGCCTGCGAGCAGATGGCCGCCGAGCTCGCCGCCGGGCACCCGCCTGGTCCCGCGCTGACGCAGCTCGCCACGGAGTGGCCGGTGATCGAGCCGGTCGCGGAGGCGCAGCGGATGGGTTCCGACGTCCCCGCCGCGTGGCGGCAGGTCGCCGAGGTGCCTGGGGCGGGATCGCTCCGTGTGGTCGCCGCGGCCTGGCAGATCGCTCACCAGACCGGGAGCGGTCTCGCGGACGCACTCGACCGGGTGGCGCTGGACCTGCGGGCCGCAGCCGCCACCCAGCGGGTCGTCGACGGCGAGCTCGGCTCGGCGCGCTCCACCGCCCGCCTGATCGCAGGGCTGCCGGTGGCTGCCCTGGCGATGGGCAGCGGCGTCGGCGGCGACCCGCTCGCGTTCCTCTTCGGATCGCCGGTGGGTCTGGCCTGTCTCGGTCTCGGCCTGCTGCTCGGCTGGTTGGGGCTGTGGTGGATCGAGGGCATCGCGCGTGGGGTGGAGGCGAGATGAGCATCTGGTTCGCGGCTGTCTCGCTCGGGCTGGCAGCAGCGTTGCTGCCCGCGCCGGCCTCACCACTTCCCGGCAGGATCGCGGCCGTTGCGGACCGGGATGACCCCGGCGGCTGGATGATGCGCTGGCGGCCGGTGCTGGCGCTGCTCGCCGCCGGCGCCGTCTACTCCTTCGTCGGCGGCTCGGCGGGTGCCGTACTCGCCGCTCCGGCGGGTGTCGTCTGCTGGCTGGTCATCGGCCGGGTCGAGCCCGCCGAGCTCCGGCGCGAGCGGGAGGCCGCGAAGGCCGAGCTGCCTGCCTTGGTCCGCCTGCTCTCCGCCGCGCTCTCCTCCGGCGCGGCGCCCGCCGAGGCGCTCGTGGCCGTCGCCGCAGCGCTGCCCGGGCCGGCAGCCGCCCGACTCCTGCCGGCGGCGTCGCGGCTTCGTCTGGGAGCCGATCCGGAGAAGACCTGGCGCACCCTGGTGGACGATCCCGCGTTGGCGCCGCTGGGCCGAGCACTGGCCCGAGCTCAGGCGACCGGTGCCCCGGTGGCCACGACGGTCAAGCGCCTTGCCGACGATCTGACCAGAAACGCCCGCGCCGACGTCGAGGACCGCGCCCGTGCGGTGGGCGTCAAGGCCGCCGTACCGCTCGGCATCTGTCTCCTCCCCGCCTTCCTGCTGCTGGGCGTCGTCCCGGTCGTCGGCGGCCTCCTCTCCAACCTCGGCATCTGACCCCCTGCCGAGACGTCACCCGCGTCGGCCGAGACGTCACCCGCGTCGGCCGAGTGGGCAGTCGACTGCCCACTCGGCCGACGTACGTGACGTCTCGGCGGTGTTGTTTTCCCTGGTCATCGGGCCGTTTGTCATCCACAGGGCGGGTTCGGGATCGGGTTGTCCACAGCCGGCGACATAGCGGTCGCGGATGTCGGTGGAGCGGGTCATTGTCGTCATGAGCGGCCGTACCGACGGCCATCGACCAGAGAGGACCAACCATGGCCAAGGCACATCTTCGGAAGGACGAGAAGGGGATCACGACGGCCGAATACGCCGTCGGGACGGCGGCAGGTGCCGGGCTCGCCGGCCTGCTCTACAAGCTGCTCACCGGTGGCCTCGGCAATGACCTGCTCAACAGGCTGTTCCAGCACGTGCTCAGCCTGCTGGGGATCTGAGCCGTGGTCCGCGGGCAGTGGGTCGAGCGGGACGAGCGAGGCGCCGCCACCGCGGAGCTGGTGATGGTGATCCCGCTCCTGGTGGCCGTGACCATCGGGCTGGTGTGGTTGCTGTCAGTGGGAGCGGCGCAGATCCAGGTGGTCGACGCAGCCCGGGAGACCGCCCGGGCCGTCGCCCGAGGGGACGACAGCGGCTCCGCCGCCGCCCGCGGACGTCGGGTCGGGCCTGCGGGCACACAGGTGAGTGTCAGCGCCGGCACCGAGGAGGTCGTCGCCTCGGCCCGAGCCCGGGTGACCGGGCCCGGTGGGATCTTCAGCTGGATGCCGGGCGTGACCGTTCGCGGCGAGGCGGTCGCTGCGACCGAGGCGACCCTTCGACAGGCTCAGGACACCGCGCAGGGGGAGCAGTGAGCACGTTGCGGGCGGGCGAGGACGAACGCGGGTCGGCAGCCCCGTTCGCGGTCGGTGCTATCGGCCTGTTGCTTTTCCTAGGCGCGGCGTTGGGTGTGGTGGGCGCGGTCTTCGTCGCCCACCGCACCGCGCAGTCAGCGGCCGACCTGGCCGCGTTGGCGGGAGCCGACGCGCTCCAGGTCGCCGGCGACGCGTGCGCGGCAGCGGCGAGGATCACCGACCGCAACGGGGCCACACTGGAGTCCTGCGAACTCGCAGGAGAGGACGTCACCGTCACGGTGCGGGTCGAGGGCCCGCGCTGGCTCGGTCAGCCCGGAGATCCGGTGGCCGAGGCGAGGGCCGGTCCGACCGAGCCTCGGCCGGATTAGAGCAGGTCTGACAAATCCACGCCCGCTACGCCGTGTCTTTACCAGACATGCCGTAGAGGCCGCAGAGGCCGCGTCCAGGCGGGGTCGGTCCGGGTCAGGCTACGAGGCTCATCTCGATAGTGTGACCGCCATGACCGCAAGTAGCGCGGATGACAACCGACGGGCACAGGCCCACCTCTATGGCGAGCCGCTCGGTGACTTGATCAAGCGGTGTTCCTCGGTGTTGTCGTTGACGCAGGTCAGGGTCGCCGATCTGTTGGGCATCTCAGCGCCGATGCTGTCTCAGCTCATGAATGCGCGGAGGGTCAAGATCGGTAATCCTGCGGCGGTCAAACGCCTGCAGCTGATGTACGCCGCTGCGTGCCGCGTCGCCGCTGGTGAGCAGTCGCTCGACGATGCCGTACGACAACTCGAGGCCGCGCGCACCTCGGAGGCGGTCGTCACGCATCACACCGAAGCCGACCCTGCGGCCGTACGTGCGGTGTTCCGCGCTGCCGCGTCATCCCAAGAGTTCGAAGCGGCAGCCGAACAGCTGCGAGCGAGTCATCCGGCGATTGCCAAGCTCCTGCAGACCTTCGGCGTCAACGATGGGTGAGGTCTTCGCGGGCCGCTACGAGCTTCTCGACCCTATCGGCGAAGGCGGCATGGGGACGGTCTGGCTCGCCTGGGACCAGCGTGAGGGCGTTCATCGTGCTGCCAAGATGCTGCGCCACAGCGACGCAGCGTCGTTGATCCGCTTTGTCCGTGAGCAGTCGTTCCGGATCGACAGTGAGCATTGTGTGTCACCGCTGGGCTGGTCGGCCGAGGACGATCGGGTCCTGTTCACGATGGACCTCGTACGCGGTGGATCGGTGCACAGCCTGCTGAAGGACTACGGCCCCTTGCCCGGGCAATGGGCCGCATGCCTGCTCGATCAGCTGCTCGTCGCGCTCGACGCGGTGCACAGTGCCGGGATCGTTCATCGCGACGTGAAGCCCGGCAACCTGCTGTTGGAGCCGACCGGGCTGGGGCGCCCGCATCTGCGTCTCTCGGACTTTGGCATTGCGATCGCCGCTGAGGAGCCGCGGTTGACCGAGGCCTATCAGCTGCTGGGAACGCCTGGCTATCGCGCCCCCGAGCAGGGCGTGATGAGTGATCCGAGTCCAGCGCAGGATCTGTGGGCGGCTGGCGTCGTACTCATGGAGATGCTGACGGCTACCCGACCGCCGGCAGAAAGCGGAAGCCTGGCGGCGGTCGCTCCTGACGGCGTCGACCAGCGGCTGTGGAAGGTGGCGCGCTCTCTGACGAGCAGAGACCCGGCCCTCCGGCCGGCCTCTGCCCTGGATGCCCGTCGCCTGCTTGCGCAGACCGGCCAGGTTCCACCCGAGGGCGTTGCGCCCAACGACGAGGGCAGGCAGGTCGAGGTGCTGGAGCATCTCGACCTGCCTACTCAACCTCCAGCTCAATCTCCTCCTCGAACCCCGTGGTCCCGATCAGCGGTGCTCGGCATGCTGGCGACCATCGTGGGGTTGGGATTGCTGTCGACGGGCGTCTGGATTCTCTTCAGCTGATCTGACGGCGCTTGCGCGTTGCCAGAACGATGGCGATGATCCCGCCGACCAGCACGAGCGCGCCGACGCCGGTGAGTGTCGCACCGACGACGGGGAAGTCGTCATCGGTTGCCGAGCCCGACTTGGCGGGCTCTTGCGGTTCGGCCGCGACGTCCTGGTCGCCGTCCGGCGCGACCGCGTCGCCGCCTTCGGCGTACTCGGGCACACCGTCGCCTGCCTGACCGAGGACCTTGACCGTCAGGTCGTACTCGACGACGGCATCTGGGTTGTCGATGTTGTAGCCGACGTCGATGTAGCGATAGCCGGCCAGAGAAGAGGCGACCATGTCTTGGTCGACGACCGAGCGGTTGAGGTAGCTCACCGGGTGGCTGGCCGCGCCCTTTCGCCAATGCCAGCTGTCGACGTTCGGCATGTTGGCGAGCGGAAGGTCGGACCAGTCGTCAGGCATGTGGACGCCGAAGTTGTAGGTCTCGTCGCCGCGGGTCGGGCTGATGATGTTGGGCTCGAACCCGCCGTTGACGCTGTGGCTGTTGATGGTCTTCTCCGACAGATCGGCGTCGATCTGCACCTGAAGGCGCTCGCCCCAGTTCAGAGGGATCGCGAAGACCTGACGCTCGCCGGAGCGGATGTCGAGCGTGTAGCTGCCGGGCTCGATCTCGGGGGCGCTCGCGATGCTGGTCCCGGGGACGACCTCGCCGGCCGGCGTGCCGGGAGTCATCGGTTCCCACTCGATGGCCTTGTCGGCAGGCGGAAGGCTCTGCTCCGTGCCTTCGGCCAGCGGAGGCTCCTCGAAGACCACGATCTCGACGGGGCTGTCCTCGAGGTCGTTGTTGATCGACTGCTTGATGCCCAGCACCAGGAAGTCGGCCGTGGCGCAGCTGTCGTCCGGGATGGACGACCAGCTGTTGAGGCTTGCGTTCAACAGCCTGACGCCACCGGAGATCCCATCGAACGAGGTGGCGCGGTCACACTCGGTTACGCCGTTGGGGTCGTCGCTCAGCGTCATCAAGAGGCCGGTGCCGCCGCCTTCGACTGTCGTACGGGCGGTGGTGCCGACATGGAGGGTGGAACCAGGGACCGTGCGCGGGATCTTGTAGAAGGTGACGCCGTCCTTCGCCGGCAGCCGGTCGAGGTACTGGCCCACGCCGATCTCGGGCGCGTCCAGTGGGTTCGCCGATCCGGTCACTGGAGTCCCGGAGAAGTCGAAGGGGCGGAAGGCCCGGGTGGAGGTGACAGTGAGCCGTTCGGTGAGCGATTCGGCGTCGTCGGCATCGAAGTAGCTGCCGTGTCCCGCGTCGGCGATGCAGCGGAGCTTCTTGCGGGTCTTGGCGTCGACCGAGAGCCCGACGACATCGATCTTGAGGTCGATGCCGTCCTGGGAGAGCTTCTTGGCGACCTTGCAGGGGTCGGGGGAGCAGGTGGGCTCGCCGTCGGAGACCAGGACGATGGTGCGTTTGCCTTCGCTGCCGAGGTCTTTGCCTGCCTGCTGGAGGGCATATCCGATCGGGGTTTCACCGAGGGGCTTGTACGCCGTGACCGCGTCGCGGAGCTGGTCGCGGTTGTCGGTTCCGGGGGCAACGACCTCCTGGGAGTCGGTGCAGGCTTTGGGCCCGGTGCTGACCTTGGCGCCATAGACCCGCAGGCCCACCTGGGCTTGGTCCGGCAGGGTGTCGATGACCTGGCCGAGAGCCTTGCGGGCGGCTTGGATCTTGGTGCCCTCGGCTGCGGGTTCCTTCATCGAACCGGACGCGTCCAGGACCAGCTGGAGTCGCTGGTTCTCGGTGTTGCCGGTGCCGCCGGCTTCATCGGCAACAGCGGGGCTGGTGGTCAGGGCAAGGGCGATGATGGTGAACGCGAGGGCTAGTCGGGGCTTGCGACGTGTGGGGGTCACGTATTCTCCTTGTAGTTTGCTATCGCAAACTTAGCGGCCGCCCGACCATCTTTGCAATAGCAAATCCGGGGCCCGCAGAGACTCCAGCGATGCTCCGAAGCGAGGACTACGCCTCGTCCTTCGACTCGGGCGTCACGTCCTGCAGCGTCTTGGTCAGCTTCCGCATCTGACGCTTCTCCTTCATGTTCTTCGCCTGGAGCTTGCCGCCCCACTTGGTGAGCGAGAGGCCGAAGAGGAGAAGTACGCCGGCGACGAGGCCGATCACGAAGATCGTGGTCGAGCCGACCGGGAGGCCGAGCAGGGTGGCGGTCGGGTCGTCGAGATCACCGTTACCGGTGGTGAAGAGACCCAGCACGATGAGGACTGCGGCAACGACGATCAGCACAAGGCCCAGGATCAGCATTTCCCCAGAGTAGGCCTATTTGTGCAGCAGCAGCCGCAGCAACACGATCGCGCCTTGCTTGTCGAGAGGGTTGTTCTGGTTGCCGCACTTGGGCGACTGCACGCAGGAGGGGCAGCCGTCGTCGCACTCGCAGGCCTCGATGGTCTCCAGCGTGGCGCCGAGCCACTCCTGGGCGGCACGGAACCCACGCTCGGAGAATCCGGCCCCGCCGGGATGTCCGTCGTAGACGAAGACGGTGAGCATGCCGGTGTCCGGATGGGACGCGGTGCTGACGCCACCGATATCCCAGCGATCACAGGTCGCGATCAGCGGGAGCAGCCCGATGGAGCAGTGCTCGGCGGCGTGGGCGGCGCCCGGGATGTCCGCCGTCTCCAGGCCGGCCGCCTCGAGGGCAGAGGCGGGCACGGTCCACCAGACGGCGGAGGTGCGCAGCGTACGTTCGGGGAGGTCGAGGAGCTCTTCTCCCAGCACCTCGCCGCTCGGCTGTCGGCGGCGCAGGAAGGAGACGACCTGGTGGGTGACGTCGACGTCGCCGTACGCCAGGCGGCACTCTCCCCACGCCACCTGCTCCCGCTCGGCGATGATCGAGATCTCGGTGATCTCCCGGGCGAAGGTGGAGTAGCCGGGGTCGTCGCGGGAGATGACCGCGACGTTCTCCTCCAGGTCGAGCTCGTGCACGAGATAGGTCTCGCCACGGTGCACGTAGACGGCGCCGGCATGTGCGCTCGCGTGTGAGCTCGCCGCGTCGACCGTGCCGACCACCCGGCCGGTCTCGGCCTCGATCAGCTGCACCTGAGACCCACCCGAGGAGCGGATGTCGGCGAGGTCGGCCGCGCGTCGGCGGTCGGGCCAGTACCAGCCACGCGGCCGCTTGCGCAGCAGCCCCGAGGCGACCAGGTTGTCCAGGATCTCCCTGGCACCCGGTCCGAAGAGCGGCAGGTCCGGCTCGGTCAAGGGCAGCTCCTGCGCCGCGGCACACAGATGAGGGCCGACGACGTACGGGTTCGCCGGGTCGAAGACGGTGGCCTCGACCGGCTGGCCGAGAAGCGCGTCCGGATGGGTGACGAGATAGGTGTCCAGCGGGTCGTCGCGGGCGACCAGGATGCCGAGCGCGTCACCCGCCCCCCGACCTGCCCGGCCGATCTGCTGCCAGAAGGCCGAGCGCCTGCCGGGATAGCCGGCCAGCACGACGGCGTCCAGACCGCTGATGTCGATGCCGAGCTCGAGCGCGTTCGTAGCCGCCAGCCCCAGCAGCTCGCCGGAGCGGAGCGATGCCTCGATCGCCCGGCGTTCCTCGGGCAGATAACCACCGCGGTAGGACGCCACCCGCCCGGGCAGCGACGGGTCGACCTCTTCCAGCTCGGCGGCCGCGGTCAGGGCGACCTGCTCGGCACCGACCCGGGAGCGTACGAAGGCCAGGGTGCGTACGTCCGAGGAGACCAGGTCGGCGAGGAGGTCGGCGGTCTCGGCCGAGGCCGCGCGGCGCACGGGAGCGCCGTTCTCGCCGGCGTGCGACGTCAGCGGCGGCTGCCACAGGGCGATCGAGAGCTCCCCGCGTGGTGACGCGTCGGCGGTCACCGGGAGCACCGGAAGGCCGGTGAGCCGCTCGCCCGCGATCGACGGCTCGGCGACGGTCGCCGAGGCGAGGATGAACGTCGGCGATGAGCCGTAGAGCGCACAGATGCGCCGCAGCCGCCGCAGCACGTGCGAGACGTGCGCCCCGAAGACGCCGCGGTAGTGGTGGCACTCGTCGATGACGACGTAGCGCAGCGAGCGGAAGTAGGACGTCCATCGCTGATGACCGGGGAGCAGCGAACGGTGCAGCATGTCGGGGTTGGTCAGGATGTACTCGCCGAAGTCGCGCGCCCAGTCCCGCTGCTCCCGGGTGCTGTCACCGTCGTGGGTCACCGCGCGCACGTCGACGCCCAGTTCGCGCAGCCCGGTCAGCTGATCCTGAGCGAGCGCCTTGGTGGGCGCGAGATAGAGGACGCCGGCCCCGCGCTCACCACGTGGACCACGCCCGTCTCGGATCGCGGTCAGTGCGGGCAGCTGATAGGCCAGCGACTTCCCGGAGGCGGTGCCGGTCGAGACGATCACATGGGTGCCCTGGTGGGCGGCCTCGGCGGCCACCGCCTGATGCTGCCAAGGACGCTCGATCCCGCGAGCGGCGAAGGCGGCGACCACATCGGTCGAAGCCCACGTCGGCCAGTCGGCGAAGACGGCCTCTCGTGGCGGGATCTGCTCGAGGTGAGCCAGCCGGTCCTCGCGGCCGGGGACGTCCGCGAGCCGGCGTACGAGACGGTGTCCTGAGCCTGTCGAAGGGTCACCGGTCGCTGTCGTCAACACCTGTCTATTCTCCCAGAATCCTGGTGGCCGCCTCGCTTGCGGCCCCGCATCGTGTCCATGACGTTGCGAGTTTCTTGCGCGCATCCTGGTGAGCCGTGGTTACATTACGATCGACTCCGGGTATCGGACACCAGGCATGTCGACCGGAGCTGGTTGTCTCACGTTCCTTGGCAGGAGAACTTCGAAGTGGATCTGACGCTTGCGACTCGCGAGCTCGACTCGGCCACCATCGTGGCCGTGGGCGGCGAGATCGACGTCTATACCGCGCCGAAGCTGAGGGACAAGATCACCGAGCTCGTCGCGCGGGGTCACTACGACATCGTCGTCGACCTCGAAGCCGTGGAGTTCCTCGACTCGACCGGCCTCGGCGTCCTGGTGGGTGGCCTGAAGAAGGTGCGCCAGCACAACGGCATGCTCCGCCTGGTCTGCACCCAGGAGCGGCTGCTCAAGATCTTCCGGATCACCGGTCTTGCCAAGGTCTTCGACATCCACGCCAGCGCCGAGGGCGCGGCAGCGGGCTGACCCGAGCCCACATTAGGCTCCAGGTGTGAGTGACCTCCCGCACCGGCTCCGTGACGCCCTCCAGCAGGCCGACTTCTCCTACGACTCCGTCGCCGAGCTGCTCGGTCCGACCGCGCACAGCGCGCTGAGTCGCAACGAGACGCTGCCGGGCAGGCGGCGCACCCACGGAGGCACCCCGCTGGAGACCCTCATCCGGCTCTTCCTGCTGCAGACGACCGTCCCTCTGGACCACGCCGAGGCAGCCCTGCCCGGGCTCGTCGACCGGCTCGCCGTCGAGGGGATCCTGGAGCAGTCGGTCGGAGAGGTCGCCGCCCGCCTCGACGTACGTCCGTACGCCACCGAGGACACCGCCCTCTGGGTGGTCTCCGACCTCACGCCGGGGCTCGATGGCGGCCCCCAGCGCGTCGGCCCCGAGCACGTGCTCGGGATAAGCCCCGCCTCGACCTCCCTGGCGCAGCTGACCATCCGCGACCAGGTCGGCACCTCGCTCGATCTCGGCACCGGCTGCGGCGTCCAGGCCCTTCACCTCGCCACGCACAGCGACCGGGTGGTCGCGACCGACGTCAACCAGCGAGCTCTGTGGATCACCACCTTCAACGCCGCCCTCAACGACGTGGCGGACCGGATCGACGTACGCGACGGGTCGTTCTTCGAGCCAGTCGCCGGTGAGCGCTTCGACCTGATCGCCACCAACCCGCCGTTCGTGATCAGCCCGGCGACCGGTGAGCGCCTCGTCTACCGCGACTCCGGGCTCCCCGGTGACCGGGTGGTCGAGGACATCGTCAGGGCCGCTCCCGGCATGCTCACCGAGGGCGGCTGGTGTCAGATCCTGGGCAACTGGATCATCTCCGAGGACCAGCCCTGGGACGACCGCCTCGAGGGGTGGCTCGGGGACGAGGTCGACGCGTTCGTGGTCCAGCGTGAGGTGCTCGACCCCGCGGCGTACGTCGAGCTGTGGCTCAAGGACTCCGGCCACCACGGCGCCCAGGACTACCTGACCCGCTACGACACCTGGCTGTCCTGGTTCGAGGAGCAGAAGATCGAGGGCGTCGGGTTCGGCTGGATCAACCTTCACCGCACCGGCGCGAGCAACCCGAAGCGCGAGCTCCTCGAGTGGCCCTACGACGTCGAGCAGCCGATCGCCCCGGCGCTCGAGGCGTGGGGTGAGGCGGCTCGTGTCGAGGTCACCGAGGACTCCACGCTGGTGATCATCGAGGACGTCCAGCAGGAGACCCTCGGCCAGCCCGGCGCCGAGGACCCCAGCACCGTCATCCTGCGCCAGCAGCGTGGCCTGCGCCGCGCGCGCCAGGCGGACACGATCGAGGCAGCCTTTGCGGGCGCGTGCGACGGTGACCTGACCGTCGGCCAGATCCTCGACGCCCTCGCGCAGATCCTCGACCGCGACCCCGCGGTCGTGCGCAGCAGCTATCTGCCGATCGCCCAGGAGCTGGTCAGCGAGGGCTTCCTCCGTCCCGCACCAGGCACGCCTGGTCCCGCAGCCTGATCAGGCGTCTGCGCACGCTCGAGACCAGCAGGTCTGGATACCCCAGCGGCTCGAGATCGGGAAGGTCGCGCATGCCCCACGGCCGCTGTGTCTGCCACGGCCAGAAGCCACGGAGCGCGGCCGCCAGCTGCTTGCCGTGGGCCGAGGGCGTCGATTTCACGCCCAGCCGCTTCTTGAGCTCGGTCGCGGTGACCAGGCCACCCGGCCCGGCGAGCCCGTTGGCGCCCAGGACCGTCCACACGATCCCGGCCGCCACCTGAGCCGGCTGCGTGGGCCGGTCGACGACCAGCGGGTCGATCTCCCACAGCCGCAGCAGGGCCTGTCGCATCGCGAAGCCGACCTCCTGTCCCGGGAAGTCGGCCGCGACCTCGTCGAGCAGCGCGGCGACCGCCTCCAGCTGCGTACGTCCCGCCGGATCCTCCACGACCGGCAGGTCCAGCCCGTCCTCGACCAGCGGCGCGGCATCCAACGCGGTGACCGCCTCGTGGCCGCCGCACAGCGCGGCCAGCCAGTCCAGGGCCACCTCGTGGTCGGGTCGCGGCGGTGTGTCCGGCTCCGACCAGCGGGGCCGGGTCAGCTCGGCCTCAAGGCGCTCCAGGATCACGTTGGTCCGGGTGAGCAGCTGCGCGCACTCGGAGCAGACCAGGTGCTCCGGGGGCGTGGCCGGGCCTTCTATGTAGTCGATGTATTCGGCGTCGATCATCAGCAGAGACCTCTCGGTTCGGATTGGTCTCGCCGTCCTCGAAAGCCACCATACGGACGAGCACCGACAGTTTTTGGACATGGCCGGATGAGACACCGATTTCACGCTCCCGCTCCCCAGCGTGCTAGGTATTGTCTTCGCGGCGCCCAAGGCAACACGCCATGTTGTCCGAGAGCTCAGTGCCGCATGAACCGCGGTGACTGGACCCATGCCGGCTGGAGACACGCGCTAACGTGTCTCGCCAGAGCTTGTCGGTGGTGCCAGGCTCTGCTGCAGTGAGATAAGGACGTCAGTGGCACACAAGTTGGTGATCGTCGAGTCCCCGGCGAAGGCTCAGAAGATCGGCGGATACCTCGGACAGGGGTATGTCGTCGAGGCATCCGTCGGGCACATCCGCGACCTTCCGCAGAGCGCGGCAGACACCCCTGCCAAGATCAAGGACAAGCCGTGGGGGCGCTTCGGCGTCGATGTCGACAACGGCTTCACCCCTTACTACGTCGTGCCCAGCGACAAGAAGAAGCAGATCGCCAAGCTCAAGTCGCTCCTCAAGGACGCCGACGAGCTCTACCTCGCCACCGATGAGGACCGCGAGGGCGAGGCGATCGCCTGGCACCTCCTCGACGAGCTGAAGCCGAAGAAGGGCATCCCGGTCAAGCGGATGGTCTTCCACGAGATCACCAAGGCCGCGATCCTGGCTGCCGCCGAGAACCCGCGCGAGCTCGACATGGACCTCGTCGAGGCCCAGGAGTCGCGCCGCATCCTCGACCGTCTCTACGGCTACGAGATCTCCCCGGTGCTGTGGAAGAAGGTCATGCCCCGCCTGAGCGCGGGCCGTGTCCAGTCGGTCGCCACCCGGCTCGTCGTCGACCGTGAGCGTGAGCGGATCGCCTTCCGCACCGCCTCCTACTGGGATCTCGCCGGCACCTTCGACGCCGGCTCCGACCACGAGCCGCGGATGTTCCCGGCCCGGATCACCTCCGTCGACGGCAGCCGCGTCGCCCGCGGCACCGACTTCGGTCCCGACGGCCTGCTGAAGAGCGACAAGGTGGTCCACCTCGACCGCACCCGCGCCGAGTCCCTCGTCGCCGGCCTCGAGGGCCAGACCTACGAGGTCCGCTCGGTCGAGTCCAAGCCCTACAAGCGCAGCCCGTACGCCCCCTTCCGCACCACCACGATGCAGCAGGAGGCGAGCCGCAAGCTCGGGATGAGCGCGTCGACCACGATGTCGGTCGCCCAGCGTCTCTACGAGAACGGCTTCATCACCTACATGCGTACCGACTCCACGACCCTGAGCGGAGACGCCGTCGGCGCGGCCCGCGCTCAGGTCCGGGAGCTCTACGGCGCCGAATACCTGCCCGACGCGCCTCGGACGTACGCCTCCAAGGTCAAGAACGCCCAGGAGGCCCACGAGGCGATCCGCCCCGCGGGTGACTCGTTCCGCACCCCGGCGCAGACCGGTCTGACCGGCGACCAGTTCCGTCTCTACGAGCTCATCTGGATGCGCACCGTGGCCTCCCAGATGAAGGACGCGGTCGGCAACTCGGTCGCGATCCGCCTCGGCGCCTCGGCGGCCACGGGCGAGGACGTGGTCTTCTCCGCGACCGGGCGAGTGATCACCTTCCACGGCTTCCTGAAGGCGTACGTCGAGGGCACCGACTCCGCCGACCAGACCTCCGACGACCAGCAGACCCGGCTCCCGAACCTCACCGAGGGCGAGCGGGTGAACGCCGCGAGCCTCACCGCTGACGGCCACGAGACCAAGCCGCCTGCTCGTTACACCGAGGCCACCCTGGTCCGTGAGCTGGAAGAGCGCGAGATCGGCCGCCCGTCGACCTACGCGAGCATCATCCAGACGATCATCAACCGCGGGTACGTCTTCAAGAAGGGCACCGCGCTGGTCCCGGCCTGGGTCGCGTTCTCGGTGGTCAGGCTGCTGGAGGAGCACTTCCCTCGCCAGATCGACTACCGGTTCACGGCGAGCATGGAGGAGACCCTCGACGAGATCGCCAACGGCCGCAAGGACATGACCACCGAGCTCGGGGAGTTCTACTTCGGCTCCGAGCGGGTCAAGGGCATCAAGCCGCTGGTCGACGGTCTCGGCGACATCGACGCCCGCGAGCTGGCGACCTTCCCGGTCGGCTCTCCGGAGGCCGGGGTCAACCTCCGGGTCGGCCGATACGGTCCCTACATCGAGGGCCCCGGCGACGACGGCACCCCGTTCGCGGTGCGTGCCAACGTCCCCGACGACCTGCCGCCCGACGAGCTCACCCTGGAGAAGGCCAAGGAGCTCTTCGCCAACCCGGCCGGCGAGGAGCTCAACCTCGGCGTCCACCCCGAGACGGGCCTCACCGTCGTCGCGAAGAGCGGCCGGTTCGGTCCCTACGTCACCGAGCAGCTCCCCGAAGACGCGAAGAAGGGCGCCAAGCCCCGAACCGCGAGCCTCTTCAAGTCGATGAACCTGCAGACCATCACGCTCGAGGACGCCGTCAAGCTGCTGACCCTGCCCCGGGTCGTCGGCACCGGCGCCGACGGCGAGGAGATCACCGCCCAGAACGGCCGCTACGGGCCCTACCTGAAGAAGGGCACCGACTCTCGGACCCTGAGCTCGGAGGACCAGCTGCTCACGATCACGCTGGAGGAGGCTGAGCAGATCTACGCCCAGCCGAAGCAGCGCGGCCGTGCCGCCGCCAAGCCGCCGCTCAAGGAGCTCGGCCCCGACCCGGTCTCCGGGCAGCCGATGGTCGTCAAGGACGGTCGCTTCGGTCCCTATGTCACCGACGGTGAATACAACGCCACCCTCCGGGCCGCCGACGACCTGGAGACCCTGACCGCCGAGCGTGCCGCCGAGCTGCTCGCCGACAAGCGCGCCAAGGGTCCGGCGAAGAAGACCACCAAGCGGACGACGAAGAAGACCACGAAGAAGTCCACGGCGAAGAAGTCGACCGCCAAGAAGACGACCAAGAAGGCCGCGACCAAGAAGTCCTGATCGGGTTGTGAAGCTGAGCGTGGCCTATGGGTCACTCTCAGCTTCACAACAGTCCTATGAGCGGAAGAAAAATTCTTCCTCGCGACCTGCCAAGGTCGGCCAGGTCTGGTCAGGTCTGGTCAGGTCTGGTCAGGTCTGGTCAGGCTCAGCGCGACATCGCGGGCGCCGCGGGCCATGTCTGCTGACCGCGAGCGGAAGGAAAATTCCTTCCGCATGCCCGGGCATCGGTGCTGTCGGTGATGTCAGAGCTGTCGCCCGCGGAAGGAATTTTCTTTCCGCGACCTACGCCGCCGCCAGCAGAGACCCCGCGACCTCGTCGTAGTCCAACCGATCGGTCGCGATGTAGAAGAGCCGCGCGCCGGGAGCGACGTGGAGATCCCAGGGCGGGCTGACCTGGATGCCGTCGGCGGTGCGGACGGCCAGGAGCGTGGCGCCGTGCGATCGGCCGAGGGCGGACTGCCAGACACCGACGGCGACGGTCGCGGCCGAGGGAGGCACGGTGAGCGAGTAGGTGCCCTTGCCGCCCGCGGTGGCGAGCTCCTGGTAGACCTCCGCGATCCCCGGGTCGCTGAGCTCCTCGGCGATCAGCTGGGTGTTGTGCCACTGGACGCAGTGGACGGTGCTGTCGACGCGGAAGATGGTGCGCTGCACCCGCAGGTCGCGCAGTGCCACGATCGTGTGCACCGACGGGGCAGCCGCGTTGGCCGCGACGGTGAGGGTGACCGCCTCGTTGTCGTCACGCGGGTCGATCAGCACGCTGTGCGCGTTGGACAGCCCGGTGCGAGCGAGCACGTCGAGGTCGGTGATGTCGCCGCGTACGAAATGCAGGCGGTCCTCCCCGGGCATCGGGTGCTCGGAGAGCTGGTCCTCCCAGGTCGCGAGCACGACCTCGCGCTCCGGCTCGGAGAGCAGTTCGACCAGGATCCGCTCGGTGCGCCCGGCGGCGTAGCCGAGCATCACGATGTGGTTCTGTCCGCTGAAGCTGATCTCTCCACGCATGCGGCGTCCTTTGGCGTTCTCGATGATTGCCGAGATCCGGCTGAACAAGATGGCGAGGGTGGTGATGGAGCCGAAGACGACGTACGCCCCGACGAGCCGACCACCGGTGGTCTCCGGGAAGAGGTCGCCGTAGCCGACCGTGGTCGCGGTGACCAGGAACCACCACCAGTAGTTGGTGGGGCGCACGATGTCGCTGCCCGGCTGGGTCAGCGCCATCGCGATCCAGCCGGTGACGAAGACGAAGCCGATGATGGCGAGCGGAAGCACCCAGGCGTAATGCCGTGAGGTCCGCCGGACCAGTCGGAGAAGGAAGAACATCAGTAGCCCACCCAACCGTTCCGGGCGTAGTCCAGGATCGCCGGATCCAGCAGCGTGGTGACCGAGGTCGGCCGCTCGGCACGGTCCGGCGGGAACGACGAGGCGGCCGCGAGCACGGCGTCGCTGGCGTAGCGCAGCCCGCCTGGCGCCTCGTCGTCGAGCGCCAATTCAGGGGCCGAGCCGTCGCGGGAGGCGAGGACGTAGCCCCAGTTCCCGAACGAGGGTACGTCCGCCTGGTAGGGCGTGGTCCGATAGCCGGCCTCGGTGAGGGTGTGCCGCACCGACCAGAACGCGTCCGGCGCGAAGAACGGGCTGCCGGACTGCACGACCATCCGCCCGGACGGGGCGAGCAGCCGCGCGATCATGCTGTAGTTCTCGACCGAGTAGAGCTTGGCCAGAGCGGTCGAGTCCGGGTCGGGAAAGTCGGCGATGACCACGTCGAACGGTGCCCCGGAGTAGTCGCGCACCCAGGAGAACGCGTCGGCGGCGACGTACGTCAGCCGGGGGTCCTCCAGGGACCCCGACGTCAGCGACGAGACCGGCTCGAAGGAGCGCGCCAGCGACACCACCGCCGGGTCGAGATCGACCAGCGTCACCGAGGAGACCGACTGATAGCGCAGCACCTCGCGCGCCGCGAGCCCGTCGCCACCGCCGATGATCAGCACCCGCTGATGCGGCCCGTTCATCGCCGGATGGACGAGCATCTCGTGGTAGCGGTACTCGTCGAGCGAGGAGAACTGCAGGTCACCGTCGAGGAAGAGGCGTACGTCATCGAACGCCGGCCCGACCGGAGCGCCCCGTGTCACCACGATCTCCTGATAGGCCGAGCGCTGGGAGTGGATGATCGGGTCGCGGTAGAGCGCCTGCCGAGCGTTGAGCTCGAAGGAGTCGGCCGTCACCGCGGTCAGGCCGAGGGCGACCGCGAGCGCGCCGCAGACGGCGGTGACCGCCCCGCGCTGCCGGCGTGAACCGGCCAGCGCCACCCCGACCGTCCAGGCGGCGATCACGTTCAGAGCAGCCGTCGCCACCGTCCCCACCAGCAGCCCCAGGGTCGGCAGCAGCAGGAACGGGAACGCGAGTCCGCCGATGAGCGCACCGACGTAGTCGACCGCGTTGATGTCGGCGACCGCGAGCGAGGCCTGCTGGCGCCGCAGCCGCTGCAGCAGCTCCATCAGCAGCGGGATCTCGGCACCCACCAGCGCGCCGATCAGGAACGTCACCAGCAGCATCATCGGGGTGTAGAGATGCAGCCACGCGAACGACGCGTAGAGCGCCGGCACCGACGCACCGCCGACCGCGGCGAGCGCGATCTCCACGCCCACGAACGAGCGCAGCGGCCGCGCGGTGAGCGGCTTGGCGAGCACGGCGCCGACGCCCATCGCGAACATCGACACCGCGATCACCAGCGACGTCTGCGCGATCGAGTTGCCGAGCAGATAGCTCCCCAGCGTCACCAGCGCGAGCTCATAGACGAGGCCGCAGGCGGCGCAGACGAACACCGCCGCGAGGACGAGCAGCCGCGCCGCCCGTCCCTCGGGCAGCGCAGACAACGAGGGGAGGGCCAGGCTCACGTGATCGAGGCCGCCACGATCACGCCGACGGCCAGCTGCACCGCGACGGCGACCCAGATCGCCGGGTCGTCCTTGTCATCGGTCATCAGCTCGCCGAGCCGGCCCGGAGTGAGCAGGTCGAGGACCACGAACGCGAACGCGAGCAGGGCGATCCCGATGAGGCCGTACGCAGCGGTCTCGGCGAGCCCCTGGAGCGTGTCCGCCTCCGCGGTGTAGATCGAGGTGGCCACGATCGTCGCGATCGCGACGACCGAGGAGCCGAGCAGCAGTGCCGGGTCGCGGCGGTGCTCGACGAAGATCAGCTGCCCCAGCCGGCCCGGCGTGAGCAGGTCGATCACGTAGAAGCCGATCATCAGCAGCACCAGCCCGAGGGCGGCGAAGGCAACGGTGGACAGCAGTCCGCTCACAAGGTCAGTCATCGGTTCATCTCCAGTCTGAGGGTGGTCACTTGCCGGATCCGCTGCCGCCGCCGCGGAAGGAATCACCGCTGCTGCCGCCGCCGCTGTTGCGGCCGTAGAAGCTGTTCCAGCCCCACAGCCCGATCACCGTGGCGTGGTGGCGGTAGCCGCGGTCGTACTCGTAGAGCGTGATCGTCGAGCCCGAGGGCGTACGCGGCTCCACGACGACCAGCCAGTCGTCGTCGTAGCGCAGGTAGTGGCTGGATCCCTCGGCCCGGTTCTCGTCGGCGTCGGTGCCGCTGTCGATCTGGTTGGCGACCGAGCTCACCGTGCCGTCGTCCTCGAAGACGATCCCGGCCTCGCTGTCGGGGTCGGTGCCGCTGACGTGGTCGAAGTTCTTGCGCAGGTACTTCTCGGGGCTGTTCCCGTCGCCGGACACGGCGATGGCGATGATGATGGCGAGCGCGACGCACGCCGCGACGATCGCCCAGCCGATCAGCTTGCGGTTCGGGCCTCCGGAGCCATGGGGGTCAGACACTTGTGCCCTCCTCGGGCCGGTAGCTGGTGGTGGTGGCGACGATCTCGCCGGTCTGTGGGTAGGTGTGCCAGGTGTTCCAGACGATCTGCCTGGCGTCGGACCGGTCCAGGGCCAGCGCGGTCACCGCGTGCGGGTCACCCGGGAAGTGCGCGACCACGGCATCCGTACGCCCGCTCAGCCGCTCCACGAGCCGCGACGCCTGCGCGGCGAGCTCCTCGGGTCCCATCTCCTCGACGTGCGAGGCGAGGCGGTAGCCGCCCGCCGCGTGTGCCTCGGGAAGGGGCGCGGCCTCGGCGATCCCGCACGCGATCGTCTCGTGCAGGAGCGGGCGGTCGTCGCGGCGTACGACGACCTGGTGGCTGGCGCCCAGGACGCTCAGCATCACCGTGAGACCACTGCCGAGATCCACCGTCCGGGAAGCCAGCGGGGTGCAGAGGGTCGGTGCGAGGGTCCAGCGCAGGGTGTCGCCGCGTACGTCCGCGAACGGGACGTCGAGAAGCGTCACTCGTCGTCCAGGGTGGCGGGCCGGTCGGTGGAGGGGTAGACGGTCAGCTCGAACGGCTGCAGCACCTCGCCGAGGGAGGGCTCCCAGTTGCTGCCCCACTTCTCGAAGCCGAGCAGCTTGCCGTCGACCGACTTGTAGTCGGCGTACTCGGCCGTGCCCGAGGGCGCCGTGCCGGTCGCGCCGGTGGCGGTGAAGGCGGCGGAGCCCTTCTCCTGGAGCCGGTAGGCGACGCCGCCGACGATGATGTCGCGGTCACCGACGGCGCCCTGCTCGATGTCGCCGAGCGGGATCGCGTGCCACAGCGAGACCTCGAAGCTCTCGTCGTCCTCGATCGAGAGCCACTTCTTGCCTTCGGCGTCGTCGAGCATGTGCTCGGTCCAGCGGTAGCCGTGCTCGTCGAAGTCGATCCGTCCGCGGACGAACCAGTTGTGGCCGAGGTATTCGATGACGTCGCCGTTACGCACCTGGCGCAGCTGGTCGGAGGCGTGCTTGTGCTGGTCGCCGATGAAGTCGTCGGGCTCCTTCTGCGCCGTCGGCTGCTGCCTGCTCTTCCAGAGCAGATAGGCCGCGACCGCGAGGGCGGCCAGCAGCAGGACGATCAGGACGTAGATCACCGGAGACTCCTTAGGTCAGCGTGAGGACGACCGAACCTTAACGGGTGGTGCCACCTTCGGCAGTCTCAATGTGATGGTCCTGGGCGGCGTGCGTCTGGGTTGTCGGTCCCACCCCGTAGGTTTGGCTCGTGAGGTTTCCGGGTGTCTACGCAGAGCACGGCGTCTTCGTCTGTTTCGAGGGCGGCGAGGGGTCGGGCAAGTCGACCCAGTCGCGGCTGCTCCACGAGGCCCTGACCGCCCGCGGCCACCGGGTCCTGCTGACCTTCGAGCCGGGCGACACCGCCGTAGGCAAGGACGTACGCCGCATCGTGCTGTCCCCGGAGACCGGCGACCTCGACGACCGGACCGAGGCGCTCCTGTTCGCCGCCGACAAGGCCGAGCACATCGAGTCGATGGTCCGCCCGGCGCTGGAGCGGGGCGAGGTGGTCATCACCGACCGCTATGTCGACTCGATGCTGGCCTACCAGGGCGCCGGCCGGGTGCTGGACGCCGCCCAGCTCGAGGAGGTCGCGCGGTGGGCGACCGCCGACCTGCGGCCTCACCTGACCGTGCTGCTCGACCTCGATCCGACGGCCGGCTTCACCCGGTTCGAGGAGCGCGACCGGATGGAGCAGGAGTCGCATCAGTTCCACCAGCGGGTGCGCTCCGCGTTCGTCGGGCTGGCCGAGCGGAATCCCGACCACTACCTGGTCCTGGACGCCCGCGCGCCGGTCGAGGAGATCCATGCGGCGGTGCTGGCGCGGCTCGAGCCGCTGCTCGCCGAGGCGGTGACCGCATGAGCGTCGCCACGACCTCGGTCTGGGACAACCTGGTCGGCCAGCACCACATCATCTCGACGCTGCGGACCGCCGCAGCCGGCCACGGCATGACCCAGTCGTGGCTGTTCACGGGGCCCCCGGGCTCGGGACGGTCCAACGCCGCGATCGCCTTCGCCGCCGCGCTCCAGTGCCCCAACGGAGGCTGCGGCCAGTGCCACGCGTGCCACACCGTGCTCGCGGGCAGCCACGCCGACGTCAACCTGGTCCGCACGGAGAAGCTCACGCTCGGGGTCGACGAGATCCGCGACCTCGTCCGGCAGGCCGCCCTCACGCCGGCCGGAAGCCGCTGGCAGATCCTGATCATCGAGGACGCCGACCGGCTCACCGAGCAGGCCAACAACGCGCTGCTCAAGGCGGTCGAGGAGCCCGGCGCCCGCACGGTCTGGATGCTCTGCACGCCGACGGTCGAGGACGTACTCCCGACCATCCGGTCCCGGTGTCGGCTGGTCACGCTGACCACCCCGACGGCTCCCGACGTGACCGCCTTTCTCCAGCGCACGCTCGGTGTCGACGAGGCGCGCGCGGCCTACGCGGCTCGCGCGAGCCAGAGCCACATCGGCCGGGCCAAGGCGCTGGCCCGTGACGACGACACCCGTCGCCGTCGCGAGCAGGTGGTCGCCTACCCGGCCCGGCTGAACACCCTCGCCGACGCGCTCCGGGCCGCCGGCGAGCTCGCCGCGGTCTCGAAGGAGGAGGCCGACGCGGTCACCGCCGACCTCGACGCTCGGGAGAAGGCTGACCTCGACACCGGCTACGGCGTGGTCGATCGCGGTCGCCGGCCGCGTGAGTACGGTCCCGCGCTGTCCGCGCTCGAGAAGGACCAGAAGCGCCGCGCCACCCGCCGCCACCGCGACGTGATCGACCGCGGGCTGATGGACCTGGTCTCGGTCTACCGCGACGCGATCGCGATGGCCGCCGGCGCTCCGGTGACCCTCGTCAACGAGGAGCACCGGCGCGAGATCGAGCAGCTCGTCGCGGTCTCGACCCCCGAGCTCAACCTGCAGCGGATCGGGGCGATCTTCGAAGCCCGTGAGCAGCTGCTGGAGTTCAACGTGCAGCCCCAGTTGGTGCTGGAAGCGATGATGGTGGCGCTGTTGCCGCCCGGAGGAGATCAGTGAAACTCAAAGCAGTGACCGGCGCCGCCGCGCTGACCACCTTGACCGTGATCGCCGCGGGGTGTGGTGCCGACGGCGGCACCCCCGACGCCGACCAGGTGAGTCCGAGCGCGGAGGCCACCGCGGCCCCGACCGAGGGGCTGCAGACCTTCTACAGCCAGAAGCTGGACTGGAAGGACTGCAACGGCGCCTTCGAGTGCGCGACCCTCGAGGTGCCGCTCGACTACTCCGACCCGACCGGCCGCACCATCGCGGTCTCGGTCATCAAGGACCCGGCCACCGAGAAGAAGATCGGCTCGCTGGCGATCAACCCGGGTGGCCCTGGCGGCTCGGGCATCGAGTACGCCCTCTACAACAACCAGTCCTTCAGCTCCACCGTCCGCGACTCCTACGACATCGTCGGCTTCGACCCGCGTGGTGTCGGGCAGAGCACCCCGGTCGACTGTCTCGACGACAAGTCCCTGGACGCCTACGTCGCGGTCGACCCCGACCCCGACACTCCGGCCGAGACTCAGGCTTACGTCGACACCGGCGTCGAGATGGCCAACGGCTGCGCCGCCCAGAAGGACGGCATCTCCGCCCACGTCAGCACCGTCGAGGCGGCTCGAGACATGGACGTACTCCGGGCTGCGCTCGGTGAGGACCAGCTCGACTACTTCGGCGCCTCCTACGGCACCCAGCTCGGCTCGACCTACGCCGAGCTCTACCCGGACCGGGTCGGCCGCTTCGTGCTCGACGGCGCGATCGAGCCCGGGCTGAGCGTCCTCGAGGCCAACCTCGCCCAGGCGAAGGGCTTCGAGGTCGCACTCCGCTCCTACGTCGAGAACTGCGTCGACGAGGGCAGCTGCTTCCTCGGCGACAGCGTCGACGAGGGCGTCGAGCGCGTCCAGAAGCTGATGGCCGACATCGACGCCGAGCCGTTGCCCGCCGGCGACCGCGAGCTGACCGCCGGCAACGCCCTCTACGGCCTGATCACCCCGCTCTACGTCGAGTCCTACTGGCCCTACCTCACCGACGCCCTGCAGGCGGCGCTGAAGGGCGACGGCTCCCAGTTGATGAGCCTCTCGGACAACTACGCGGGCCGTGACCCCGAGGGTGGCTACATCAACAACACGATGGAGGCCAACTGGGCGATCAACTGCCTCGATGACTCCTCCGGCCTCAGCCCGGAGGAGGTACGCAAGCAGGTGCCCGCCTTCGAGGAGGCCGCTCCCACCTTCGGTGCCGCCCTGGCTTGGATGCTCAACGGCTGCGCCGCAGAGAAGTTCAAGGCCACCGAGCCCGAGCCCGAGATCGACGCCCAGGGCTCCAACCCGATCGTCGTCGTCGGCACCACCCGCGACCCGGCCACCCCCTACGAGTGGGCCGAAGCGCTCGCAAAGGCTCTCGACAACGGCGTACTCGTCTCCCGCGACGGCGACGGCCACACCGGCTACATGCAGGGCAACGGCTGCGTCGACGACGCCATCGACGCCTACCTGGTCGACGGCAAGGTCCCCGACGACGGCTTGGAGTGCTGACACCGCTCGAACTGCGGATTTACCCGATGTGGGGTGGGTCCTCGTCGTGACGGCCCCGGCGGATCTCTCTGGACCAGAGGATCACTGCCGGAAACGTCACTTCGAGAGGAAGGGTCACGAGCACGTGATCATCAACCAGCGAATCCGTTCGACGACGAAGGTCTTCGCTGCCACCGCCATCGCCTCCCTGGCGATCGCGGTAGCCCCCGTCATCAGTCAGCCCGCCCACGCCACCACACCCCCGGGGACCGTCGCCAAGGTCATCACCAAGGTCGTCAAGGTCTCCGCCAACAAGTACGGGACGAGGTCCTACCGCCCCGTCGGCAAGCTGACCGCGGGCGGTAACCCGATCAAGGGCAAGCGCATCCACCTGCAGAAGAAGGCCAGCGGCCGCTGGATGAGCGTGACCTCCTGCGTGACGAACAGGTACGGCAAGTGCGCCGTGATCGTGACGCCGAAGGTCAGCCGCTACTACCGCTGGAAGTTCGCCGGTGACGCTAAGCGGAAGGTCGACGTCTCGGCGTCGTTCTACCTGAAGAAGCGCGGCACCTCCGGTGGAAGTGGCTCGGGTCTCGACTACACCTACGGCAACGGCGAGAAGGTCTACAACGCCACCTCGGCCAACGACCGCGACTGCGGAGAGATCCCGAGCAGCAAGAAGCCCGTACGCGTCCACGGCTCCGATCCGTGGCGCCTCGACGCCGACAACGACGGCTACGGCTGCGAATGACCCGGAGCCTTCGTCAAGGTATGTAGGCCGGGGCTCACATCCCCAGCGGAACTCCGCACGGGATGTGAGCTTTCGGCTACATAACTCGATGGAGGAACAGCTAGCGCCGGTGGACCGGGTCCGCGATGGCCTGGATCCGCTTCGTGGCCAGCTCGATCATCAACGTGGCGGCGGGGGAGAGGGTGGCGTCGGTGCGGTGGACGACGGCGAACGTGTCGTACGTCCGGGGCCGCAGTGACACCCAGCCGGCCTTCGGTGCCAGCCTGGGGAGCAGCTGTTCGGCTGCTCCCTTGGCGATGACGCTGTCGGCGTACCCCATGCCCACCAGCTCGACGGCCGTCTCGATGTCCTCGACCTCGATCCGGCTGGGTGGGTTGCGCCCGGTCTCGTGGAGCAGGTTGCGGATGGTGACCCGGGTGGGGTCCTCGGAGCTCCAGCTCGTGTCGGACATGACCAGCGAGGCCAGCGAGAGCCGGTGCGGGGTGACCGGCGTGGCCAGGTGGGCCGGGTCGGCCGAGATGTAGACCAGCTCGTCGCGGGCGACGGGGGTGACCTTCAACCCCGGACCGGAGACGCTGCCGACGAGCAGCATCGCCGCCTCGAGCCGTCCGCGCCGCAGGTCATCTTGGACCTCGGTGGAGTTCTGCCCGGTCAGCTCGACGCGCACGCCGGGGTATCGGTCGAGCACGTCGGCCACCAGGCCGGCACCGCCGTAGAGCCGCGCGATCCCGAACATCCCGAACCGGATCGTCCCGGTCTCGAACTGTTTCACCGCCTGCACGGCCTTGCGCGCGTCCTCGGCAGCCGCAACCGTACGCTCCGCGTGCGGCCTCAGCTCGTCGGCCACCCCGGTCGGCACCACCCCGCGCCCGACGCGCCGGAAGAGCTGGACGCCGAGCGTACGCTCCAGGCTCCTGACCTGCTCCGAGATCGATGGCTGTGCATACCCGAGCTCGTCGGCCGCCGCGGTCAACGAGCCATGCTCGTAGACCGCGAGGAACACGCGGAGCTGGTGCAGCGACAACATAGAGACATCCTATGACTTTCCAAGGAAAGATCGTCTACCTCTATGAATCGCCGGCGGTCATCATTGAATCACCACCACTGTGTCCGCAGTCGGTGGTTGACCCACGTTCAGAGAAGAGCAAAGCAACAATGAAGCACGGCGTACGCCGCTTGGGCCGCCTCATCGGCAAGGGCAAGCCCACCCGCATGACCATCGACGAGCAGGTCGAGGCGCACCGTTTTAGTGTCGAGCGCGCAGTCTCGGTACACTCGTCCGGTCCGCTCAACCAGAGTCGCTTCATGCGGTAACGGATGACGGTACGCCGCCTTAGCTCAGTCGGTAGAGCGTCTCACTCGTAATGAGAAGGTCGTCGGTTCGATTCCGACAGGCGGCTCCGACAGAAACCCGGTCCTGACCAGCCAGAACATGGCTGCGGAGGCCGGGTTTGTTGTTTGTCATTCGCCTGCCTCCCGCTCTTGTGTCCCCCCGGTGGCCCCCCGGGTCCCTCCCCGGAGCCCGTTCCGGGCCCCATCTTGCTCAGCAGTCGCGGCGCTAAAGCTGAGGGACTCGTCGACAGTAGAACCGGTAGCGGCGTCTTCGGCCGCGCCGGCCGCACATGGTCCTTCTCGGTTCCGATCGCTATGCGAGGCGTGTCCGCGATCGCGGGCAGGCGCCATTCCAGGCCGAGGCTGAGGCGGCCGGCCTGAGTTGGTCTCAAGACGTGCTCGAGCTGGGCACCGTCCCCGCGCCGGCATGGGTTGCGGAGTGGTACGAGATCGAGCCTGGAGCGGATGTGTTCGTACGCCGCCGGCGCACATGGCTCGCCGATGACCCGACGCAGCTCGCAGACAGCTACTACCTACCCGAGATCGTCGAAGGAACCGCGATCACTACCGAGGACTCCGTGCCCGGGGTGGGTCGTACGCCCGTCTCGACGAGGCAGGTCACAGGATCGAGCGATTCCGCGAGGAGCTCCAGGCGCGACCGCCCAATCCTGAAGAGGCCGCAGGCCTTCACCTGCACCCAGGCGTTCCGGTCATCGAGCTACACCGCATCGCGTACTCTGCCTCGGGTCCAGTCGAGGTGTTCCGCTCCGTCTCGCTAGCGACCGGCACACCTTCGCCTACGAATTTGAGGCCCCTGAGTGAGCATCCGTCTTAGTGCCCAGAGCTACACCGAGACGTCACCGACCCACGAGCACAACGAGGACTTCGTGCTCATCGGCAACGACTTCGTGATCGTTCTTGACGGAGCCTCACCCGTGCCGGGCCTCGAGAACGGATGCATCCACGATGTGCCCTGGCTCGTCCGCCAGCTGGGCCTGCGTCTCGCCGAAGGACTAGCCACGCCGAGCACCTGGAGCCTGTCCGCGATCCTCGAGCGCGCGATTCAGCAAGTGTGCGACGCACACTCGGAGACCTGTGACCTCGAGGACCCCAACAGCCCCTCGTCGACGGTCGCCCTGCTCCGACTGCACGGTGACCGGATCGACTATCTCGCCCTCGCGGACTCATCGGTCGTGTTCCACATGGCCGATGGAGGCGTGCTGCCGATCACCGACGACCGCCTCGATCACCTCGAGGACTACTCGGTTGCCGGAATCGGTGCAGTGCGGAACACCCTCGATGGATTCTGGGTTGCCAGCACCAAGCCTGAAGCGGCCCGTCACGCTGTCGCCGGCAGCGTCTCTCTCGCTGCCGAACCGGTCCAAGCTGCTGCGGTATTGACCGACGGAGCCGCGACGCTCGTCGAGCGGCACGGGCAGACCTGGGAACACCTCTTCAGCATCCTTGACGCGGGACCGCACGAGCTGGCGCGGCGCACCCGCGAAGCCGACGAGAATGCGACAGGGAAGTTCCGCGGAAAGAAGCACGACGATGCAACCGCTGTTCTGTGTCAATTTGTCGACTCAACCGTCGGACAGGTTTCCGCTGCCAGGCCGACACAGCGCGGCTGAGGGCAGACGGAAAAGAGTAGGCGAGGCGGGGAGGCAGTCCACATGCATTCTGGTCGAGCGGCGGCGCGCCTCGGCGGCCTCGCGGTGATCGGCGGCCTACTGCTCGGCGTTTGGAATCCCCGATTCGGTGATCCGCTGCCGATGCCCGCCCGCCTATGGGCGACAGTTGCGCTTGCGCTCGCCGCCATTTGGCTCATTGCATCGGCCGTGTTTATCGACCTTCGGGCCAGGAAAGCTCTCAAGCGTCGACGCTCTGGAAATCCCTCGAAACGATCGGCGCACCGAAACTAGGGATGCGAGCCGACGACAGGGGGCAGCGTCCGCCTCGTGAGAACTTTCTCTACTGACTCAAGGCGGCCTCCGGCCGCGAGCGCGGCCTCCGGGGGCGTGCGGCCTGGCGGCCGGTCCTCCTGCGTGCCGCGCAAATGAAGAAGAGCGCCCAGTCCGTAGACCAAGCGCTCACTCTCCAACCGACGCAGCTCGCAATGCCGGATCAGCCAGTCCCGAGCCCCATCGACCGCTAACCTCCTCGGTCATGCACAACCCGCTCGTCGACCTCATCTCCGACCCTCTCGGCCTGGCCGGCGTCGCTGCCCTCGGGTTCGCCCTCCTCTACGTCGGCACCCGCTACGACGATCTCCGCGACAAGGGACGCAAGTTCATCGAACGGCGCAAACAGCGGAAGTCCTAGCGTCGTCATCAGCACGAACCAGCCCGCTCCAGGACCTCGGCCGATGACGAGGGGGAGGTGGGCGCTGCTGCCGGTGGGGACACTCCCCGCGACGCTTCTATGATCGGTGGTGTTGGGCAGCGTGGGGGCAAGCCCCCAGACCCCCGCCAAGGGGGCCAGGTGCCGGAATGGGTGACGCTCCGCCCCCGCGATACGGACTTGGTATGTGCTCCCGAATCGTGTCCCCCCGGTGGCCCCCCGACCTGAAATCGGGCTCGAGGAACGCAACGGATGCAATGACGTCACGAGCGCGCAGAAGGCCGCAGTCACGACCAGGAACGCTCTCGTAGTGAGAAGGTCGTCGGTTCGATTCCGACAGGCGGCTCAGCAAACCCCGGTCTCGCCAGCGAAAACGCTGGCCACGAGACCGGGGTTCCTTGCTCTCCGGCTGACGGCTTGCCACCCCGTATCACTTTCGGGCGGAGTGGCTGGGCGCGCTCGTTACCAGTTGGTGGCGTTTGTCAGCGCTCGACGCAGGATGCGTGCTATCACTTCCGGGTGCGGTCCGGGCGCCCGTGCTGCTGGAGTCCCCCCACTCGGTAGCGAGGGCGTCCAGGACCGCACGCCAAGTTCGCGTGGGCCGTGTCCGTCGTCAGGCTCGCTCCGCGGACACGGGCTCGACCGGCTGCTCGGCGTGAGGCCCGACCCACCAGACCACGGTGGTGACCACACCGATCAGAAGCAGCCCGCTGGTCAGCCAGAACGGATAGGTGCGGTCCATCCCCGAGAGCCACCCGGAGATCAAGCCGAACGGGGCGGCAGCGAGCATCACCGCGGTGCGCTGCAGCGCCATCACCCGTGACCGCTCGGCCTCGTCGACGTGAAAGGCGACGAGCGACTCCGAGAGCATGAAGAGCATCCCGGCGCCGAAGCTGTCGAGGAGGAGGCACACCCCGAGAAGCGCGTACGTAACGAGGTCGGCCTCACCCTCGGCGGCGGGGATCACGACGAGCACGAGCTGGCCGGCCAGATAGATGCCGAAGCCCCACAACGTCGCCTGCTTGAGATCGTGTCCCGAGGTCAGCCGGCGGATGAGGGTGAAGAGGAAGAGCACCGACAGCAGGGAGCGCACCATCGGGAAGAACGGCAGCATCGCGTCGGGCACGTGTAGGTGGTGGTTGACCAGGACCTGCCAGAAGGTGGCGTTGACGAGGGTGACAGCCGCGACGAGGGCGGCGATGGCCATCGCGAGCACCGAGCCGCGCGAGCGGGCCAGCAGCCGCGCCGCCTCGCGGTAGCCGACGAAGAGGCGCCAGAGGCTCTCGTGCCGGGTCTGCTCCATCCGGATCCGGCCCTGTCGGGTCTCGTGGGAGGCGGCGTACAACAGGATGATCTTGGCCAGCATCACGACCGCGGCGTTGATGAAGAGCACCCGCACCGCGGGCTCCATGCCGAACTGCGCGACCATGAAGGCGGCGATCGGGGCGAAGAGCGCGGAGCAGTCGGCCGCGACCCTTACCAAGGAGTAGATGCCGGTGATCTGGTCGCGCTCCGCGTCCTCGACCATCAGGCAGTCCCAGGCGTTCGCGGTGACCTGCAGCGCGCCGTTGAGCAGCGACGCGGCCAGGAACGCCCAGAAGTCCTGGGCGAATGCCCAGATCAGGCAGGGGATCACGAAGGCGATCAGGTCGAAGACCGCGTTCGTCAGCCGACGTCCCATCCGGTCGGTGATGATGCCGCCGGCGAGCCCGAAGAACACCTGGGAGATCATCCCGGCGGTCGCGAGCAGGCCGATCTGTGCGTCGTGCAGCCCGAGCGTGAGCATGAAGACGGAGAGGTAGGGCAGTACCAGCGCCATCGACAGGCCCCACATCGGCTCGGTCCACACGCATGCGCGCGGGTTGCCGCGGAGATGGATCAGGGTGTGCCAGAGGGAGCCGGGGGAGGATGCCACCGGGACAGTGAACCAGGGGTGACATCAAGGACGGAAACGCTTTAGTCGGGCCCCTGCGACGTCTGATTGCCGCCAGAAGTGCGGCCGACCAGACCAACCCGGAATCGCCCTACTACGGCACGGTCGTGCCCGCCTACCAGTCGTCCAAGGCCGCGCTGAACAGCGTGACCATCGCGCTGGCCAAGGCGCTCGCCGAGACTCCCGTCGAGGTGACCACGGTGTGTCCGGGATTCGTGCAGGCCGAGCTGACCCCGATCAGCCGGCCGCGATCTCCGCGAGGAGATCCGCGGCCGGGGACGGGTGGACGAGCCAGCCGAGGTGGCTCGACGTCAGGGTGTGGACGGCGTACGGGTTGTCCGGGGTGAGGGCGTCGCCCTCGCGGATGAGCCGGTCCTGCATCGCCGGCGGCATGCTGACGTCCTCGCTGAGGCGTACGAACGCACGGGGCACCGTCCCCCACGTCGAAGCCTGGGCGCGGTCGTCGGCGCCGCCGGCGTCGAGGTTCTCGTCGGGCTGGAAGGTGTTGAGGAACGTACGGAACTCGTCGTCGGTGCCATCGGCCATGAAGGCATGCTTGAGGCCGGCGAGGACCTCGGCGGAAGCGGTGCGGAAGTTGCAGCGCAGCAGGCCGACATCGGCAGGATTCGCGGCGGCCGCGCCGATCAGCGCGGAGGCGTCGAAGGCGGCCATCTCCGGCTCAGCGTTGTACGCGACCGCATCCAGCTCCACCGGTGCCCAGGCCGAGACGTAGATCATCGAGTCGATCAGGTCCGGGCGGGCGTTGGCGGTGGCGGTCAGGGTGATTCCGCCGCGGCTGTGCGCGACGACGATCACCGGGCCGTGCTCCTTGGCCCGCTCGAGCACCGAGACGAGGCGAGCCACGTTGTCGGCGAGGGTCACGCCCTTGATCCCGCCCGGGGCCGAAGCGAGCTCGGCGAGGTCCTGGGGCGCCTGGTAGGCCACCGGGAACGTCGCCTCGAAGCCGTGGCCGGGGAGGTCGACGGCGAGCGAGCGGAACCCGCGCAGCGCCAGCTCGGCCTGCAGCGGTGCGAACGAGAACGAGTTGGCGAAGGCGCCATGGACCAGGACGAAGGTCGGCTCGGGGGAAGACATGGGCGAGACACTAGCGCCGACCGACTCGGCGAGAACCACCGGTCAATTTTCGAGCGGTGACGACCGTGGGGCGCGGCCCAGCGGCGTACCTCCGTAGACGACCGAGCCATCGGCCTCCTGATAGGTCATCCACGGCACGGTCTTGGTGAAGCCCACACCCGGCTTGCTGTAGTCGCACACTCCGTCCGGGAAGGCCGCCTCCAGCCGAGCCCACTGGGCATCGGTGAGGCCGAAGGCGCCGTAGTCGTCGGCGCGACGCAGCGGCTTGAGGTGGCACTTGGCGTTGTCGGAGTAGTTGTTGTCGCCGGCCACGATCCGCGGTGTCGCGAAGTCGGTCTTGACCAGGTCGCTGACCGGTCCGAGCCCGCACACCAGGTCCGAGACCGGGTCCACGACGAGGTTCAGCGCGGGATCCAGGACCGGGTTGAGGGCGGGGTTGAGGCCGTCGAGCGCGCCACCGGTCAGGTCGTCCACGAGCGGGTCGGCGACCGGCAGGAACAGGCCGTCCTCGCTGGAGATCCCCTGGGTCTGGGTGCACCGGTCGTGCAGGTCGCCGGGGCGGTCCTGGACGATCTTGTCCGCCAGCGCCACCGAGCGCTTGTCCGCCTCGACCGAGGCCAGCCAGCGGTCCATCGCGAGCAGCGCCTCCTTGGAGTAGCTCGGGTCGCCGATGAGGGGTGTCACGCCGTACCAGATCACCTGGTTGTCGGCGTGCCCCTGCTCCCGGGTCAGTCGGTCGCGCATCGCCCAGGCCCAGCGCGCGTCGTGCGCGACGCCCGGGTCCGGTCCGCGGTGGTCGATGATCGCCACGTCGGACAGGTTGCTGGCGGTGTTGACCATCCCGCTGCGGTAGGCGTTGGTGAGCGCGGCCGGGTCGGCGACCGAGCGCTGCGCCCGGGGCTGGACGTCGATGTCGAGCCCGCCGATCTTCTCGTTGACGTCGACGAACTGTTCCGGTGTGATCGCCCCGGAGCGGAGCGCTTCGAGGCCGTACTGCACGCCGGTGTTGTCCAGCGGCGAGCCCGCGAAGCCGCGCCCGATCTGCTTCTCCTGCGGGGTCCACACGCTCTCCGGGCGCGGGCCGAAGACGTTGATCGTGCCGTCGATGATCGAGCAGCGTACGCCGCCGGGGTTGTTCTCCGCGTCGTAGCGCTCCTGGTCGCTGACCCCGGCGCACGGGTGCGTCGGCATGACCGCCTGCTTGAAGAGGCCCTCGTCGGCGGTGACCGCGTTGAGCGGCAGCAGGTGGCCCTCGACCGCCGCCCACTGCAGCGGGTTCCAGAACTTGCCGTCGGTGAGGCGCTTGGAGCTCTCGAAGTATTTGCGGAGCAGGTGGTAGTCGGAGAACTGCAGGCCCGGCGAGAGCGAGTCGGGGTAGGAGCAGGTCACGACCAGGCCCTGGTAGATCCCGGGGTAGGCGTTCGCGATCGTCTGCTGAGCGATCGAGCCGCCGGAGCAGCCGCTGCCGATCGTGTAGCGCAGGTCGCCGTATGTCTCGACGAGGTGCTCCTTGGCCATCATCAGCGACTCGGCCGCGCTCGTCACGTTGCAGTTGTGGCCGGTGTTGGCCAGCGCGGTGGAGAGCATCGCGAAGCCGCGGCCGAGCGCGACGGTCGGGCTGTCGCCGAGGGCGTCCGCGACGACCGGGATGCCGAGGTCGAAGGTGCCGGCGTAGTCCTTGGTCGGGGCCGTGCCGACCTCATGGTCGACCCCGCAGCTGCCGCCGTGCGGGATGAACAGCTTGTTGTTCCACTGCTGCTGCGGGCGCCAGCGCTGCCACCGCTTGCCGGGCTGCCAGAGCACGGCGATCCGGTACTGGTCGCGGTTCTGGTAGCCGGTCTCGACTCGTACGACGAACGGCACCGTCACGCCCTCGTCGGTGGTCGTGGTGGCGACGTCGCGTGGCGGGTTCTCGGGATCGTAGGGCTGGAGGCCGTCGAGCAGCGGGTTGGCGGACCGGTAGAGCCAGCTGATCGTCGGCTCCTGGTTGCACTGCGCGTCCCTCGCTGTCGGCTGGCAGCGCCACGGCTGCAGCTGAGGTCCTGAGAAGATCGGCCCGCCGCGCGGGTGGTTGGTGATCGTGAGCCAGGCGCCACGACCGTCGGGCAGGCGCGCGGTCAGCTCGTTGGTCCCGACCCGCAGGCCGCGTACGACGCCCTCGATCTCGCCGTTGGGCCGCTCGGCGAAGGCCGCGGTGACGTCGCGGCTGCCGGCCAGGCCTACCTTCAGGCCATCGGCTTCGGCGTCCGAAGGAAGGGTGATCCGCACGAGCGCGTTGCCGTCGGAGACCAGGTCGGCCCGGTTGGAGAGCGTCTCCAGGACGATGGCCTCGGCCGGAGCGGGTGCTGCGGCGGCCGGCGCCACACCGAGCAGCATGCTCGCGACGAGGGCGGCCACCGTCGCGATCGAGAGGGGCAGGGCGCGAGCGGGCATGACATGCCTTTCCGAGAGCTGCGCACGTCCCTCGAGCGGACGGTCGCCGTGACAGGAGAATGCCCCCTGCCACGGCGACCGTCAAGGAAGCCTCAGCCTGCGACCGCCTCCCCGCGGGCGACCATGCCGGCCTCGTCGGAGAGCTTGACCTCCTTGAGGAACAGCGCGAGCGCGAGACCGAGGAGGATCAGTGGCACGAGATACCAGAACGCCGGTGCGAGTGCCTCGGTGAAGGCGTCGACGACCCAGGTGTGGAGCGGCTCGGGCAGCTGCTCGACAGCAGCCGGGGTGAGGCTCCCACCGGAGAATCCTGCGCCGTCGGCGGGCATCATCCCCGAGGAGGCCATCTTCTCGGCCAGCCCCCCGAAGTTGTCGGTCAGTCGCGTGGTGAACACGGTCGTGAACAGCGCCGTACCGACGGTCGCACCGATCTCCCGGAAGAAGTTGTTCGCCGAGGTCGCGGTGCCGAGCTCATGCGGGTCGACGGCGTTCTGGACGGCGAGCACGATGGTCTGCATGACCAGGCCCATCCCGGCGCCGAGCACGAAGATCATCAGCCCGAAGACGACCATCGACATGTCGCCGGTGATCGTGGTCAGCCAGGCGATCCCGGCCGCGGTGATGAGCAGACCGGCGATCGGGAAGATCTTGTAGCGGCCCGTCTTCGAGATCGCGATGCCCGAGCCGATCGCGGTCAGCATCATGCCGGCCATCATCGGCAGCATCAGCAGTCCGGAGCTGGTGATCGAGGCGCCGGTCGACATCTGCAGGAACGTCGGCAGCATCGCCATGGCCGAGAACATGCCCATCCCGAGCACCAGGCCGATCAGCGTGGTCACCGTGAAGGTGGGGTTCTTGAAGAGGCGGAGCGGGATCAGCGGCTCGGGCGCGAGGGTCTCGGTGACGATGAACGCGGCCACCGAGGCCAGGGTGCCGACGAGCAGGCCGAGCAGCTGCGGCGAGGACCAGTCGTAGCCGTCCTGGCCGAGCGACTCCCACGAGGTCAGCAGCACGATGCCGCAGGTGGAGAGCACCATGAACATGATCCCCAGCCAGTCGACCGGGCGTCCCGAGCGGTGCGAGGGCAGCCGCAGGGCGAACCAGGCCACGGCGAACGCGATGATCCCGACCGGCACGTTGATCCAGAAGGTCCAGCGCCAGCCCGGACCGTCGGTGAGCCAGCCACCGAGGAGCGGCCCGATGACGGCTGAGATGCCGAACAGCGCGCCCATCGGACCCATGTACTTGCCGCGCTCGGAGGCCGGCACGATGTCGGCGATGATCGCCTGGGACAGGATCATCAGCCCGCCACCGCCGAGCCCCTGGAGACCGCGGGCGGCGACCAGCTCGGGGAACGTCTGCGCCATCCCGCCGAAGAGCGAGCCGAGCGTGAACAGGGCGACGGCGACCAGGAACGGCCAACGGCGACCCCAGAGGTCACCGAACTTCCCGTACAGCGGCATGACGATCGCGATCGCCATGATGTAGGAGGTGATCACCCACCCCTGGTGCTCGACCCCGTCGAGCTCCCCGACGATCGTCGGCATCGCCGTGCTCACGATCGTCTGGTCGAGGGAGGAGAGGAACATCGAGGCCATCAGGGCCCCGAAGATCAGCCAGATCGTACGCGGCGTCAGCACGACCAACGGCTTATCGGGCGCGTCGGGCGCGACCGTTTGACTCATGGGGTTGGACCTTCCAGGCAGGAGTTGAACAGGCAGGGGTTGAAGAGGTGGTGACACACGGGTCCCGTGTGACATGAGAGGTCCCGAGAGATGTGGCTAGTCGTCGAGGAGCAGGCGGAGCTGGGCGACGGCCTCGGGCAGATGCGCCGCCGCATCGCCCTCGTAGCCCGACCGCGCCCAGGCGAGCGCGCTTGCCCGCAGCAGCAGCCCGGCGACCATCCCGATCGTGTCGTCGTCGACAGGGGAGGGCCGTGCCTCGCGGCGCTCGGCGAGCAGCTGCTCCAGCTCACCGACGACGCGCTGGTGCCAGGCGATGTGTCGCTGCACGAGCCGGGGTTCGGACATCATCAGCCGCATCGCCCGCTCGCCCTGCTCGATGTTGGGGGCGGCACTCCCCAGGAATCCCGCCACCAGCGCCTCCAGGTCGGTCATCAGCCGTCCCGACGGCCCGCCGGAGACGAACTGGGCGCGCACCTCCGCGTCCAGATCGACCTCCTGGATGCCGAGGACAGCGTCGTCCTTGGAGTCGAAGTAGTTGAAGAACGTACGCGTCGACAACCCCGCCGCGGAGCTGATCTCCTCCACGGTGACGTCATCGAGACCACGCTCGCCGACCAGTCGCTGAGCAGCCTCGATCAGCGCCAGCCGACGCTCCCGCTTCTGACGCTCGCGAGCGTTCGGAGGCGGGGTTGAGGTGGGCACCACACTATTCTTGCACTGAGTGCAAGTTGCAGTCAATGCAAGAATAGTGTGGTGGGGGTAATAGTGGGCTGTTGTGGCGAGAGCACAGTTGCACGCCCTGAACTTGTGGACGACGGCCAACGAGCCGACGCGCGTGGCGGCCGACCATGGAGCCATGAACTCCAGCAGGCACTCACGTCCCGAGCGCGTCGTCGTGGTCGGCGCAGGCATGGTCGGGTTGTCCACCGCATGGTTCCTCCAAGAGGCCGGTGTCGAGGTCACCGTCCTCGATCGCGACGACGTCGCTGCGGGCTCGAGCTGGGGCAACGCAGGGTGGTTGACGCCCAGCATGGCGGTGCCCCTGCCCGAGCCCTCGGTGCTGGCCTATGGCCTCCGGGCGGTGCTCAGCCCCTCCTCGCCGGTGTACATCCCGCCGACCGCCAACCCGCGCCTGCTGCGGTTCCTGGCGCAGTTCGGCCGCAACTGCACCCACCCGCGGTGGCAGCGCGCGATGGCCGCTCTGATCCCGCTCAACAACGGGGCGCTCGCGGCCTTCGACGACCTGGAGCAGGGTGGCGTGGAGGCGAGGACCAAGCGTGCCGAGCCGTTCACGGCCGCGTTCCGGACGACGGAGGACAGCAAGGCGCTGCTCGAGGAGTTCGAGCACATCCGGTCCAGCGGGCAGGAGATCAACTTCGATCTCGTCGACGGTGAGACCGCTCGTGCCGACGAGCCCGCGCTCGCCGACGGCATCGCCACCGCGATCCGGATCCGCGACCAGCGCTTCATCGACCCGGCCGCGTACGTGGACTCCATCGCTGCCTCCGTCCGCCGCCGCGGCGGGAGGATCTTGGCCGGTCGGGACGCGGATGATCTCGTCTCGTCCGGCTCGGGCGTCGTGGTCGCCGGCGAGCGGTACGACGTCGTTGTGCTGTCCACGGGCGCTCGCCTCAACCGGCTCGCGCGCGACTTCGGCGTCCGCCGCATCGTGCAGGCCGGACGGGGATACTCGTTCACGGTCAAGGTCGACGACCAGCCGCGGGGCCCGGTCTACTTCCCGACCCAGCGGGTGGCGTGCACGCCGGTCGGCGACAGGCTGCGGATCGCGGGGATGATGGAGTTCCGCGACGTCGACGCGCCGATGGACCCTCGGCGGATCCAGGCTCTGGTGACCGAGGCCAGGACGCTCCTCAAGGGCGTCCACCTCGATCAGCGCGAGGACGAGTGGGTCGGTGCCAGGCCGTGTACGTCCGACGGGCTCCCGCTCGTCGGGGCCACGCGCGACCCGAAGGTCTTCGTCGCCGGCGGCCACGGCATGTGGGGGATCACCTTGGGCCCGGTCACCGGCCGGCTGCTCGCCGAGCAGATCACCACCGGCGTACGCCCCGATCAGCTGCGCCCGGTCGACCCGCTGCGGTAGCCCGACGGCATCACTCGTTCGCCGCGTCGGCGCGGGCGCGCGCCAGCTCGAGGCGTACGGCCAGGCGCTGGGCGGGGTCATCGAGGTCGAGCGGACAGGCCTCGGCGAGTCGGGCCAGGCGGTAGCGCACGGTGTTGGGGTGCACCCCCAGCACCCGCGCCGCCCGGCCGACCTCGCCCCAGTGGTCGACGACGGCCTCGAGCGTCGCCAGCAGGGTGGCGTCGGCGTCGGGCGTGGTGAGCCTGGCGACCGGCGAGAGCAGCGGCATCCGGGCCATTCCAGACAGGGCGCGGGCGAGCACCAGCTCGGGCCAGCAGTCCTCGACCGAGGCCACCGCCCGGCGGTGGCCGGTGAGCTCGACGGTGGACAGCTCGGCCGCCTCGGTCCGGGACCGGAGCAGCTCGGCCACCGTTCCCACCGCCGAGCCGAGCCGCATCCCGACCGTGGGGCTGTGCCGTGACTCGGCGCGGACCAGGTCGGTGAACCAGGCGGTCGATCCGGGGCCGGATGAGTCTGAGAGCACCGCGTACAGGAGCCCGTCGAGGTCGACCACGACCGGCTGCCGCCAGCCGTGCCGACGCGCCAGGATCACCCACAACTCGGCACGCGCCTCGATTCCCAGGCCTTCCGGGCCGGTGAGCGCGGCCACCCGCCACGGCTCCGGACCGAGCCACTCGGGTCGGTCCGTCGTGTCGCCGCGCAGGGCGGTGCGGACGTGGTCGAGCTGCGTCTGACGGTGCAGCTCGGTGTGGGTGCGCAGGCGCAGCAGGTAGAGGGTGATCACGTCGACGGCGGCCCGCAACTCGCCCGATCGTGCGGCTCGGGGAGGTTCGTCGACCACGGCCCAGATCGAACCGAGCCACTCGCCGCCCGCGCGCACCGGGATGACGTAGCGAGGCCGGGTGCCCGGGTTCGCCGCGGGCACGAAGAGCGGTTCGTCGGAGCGGGCGAGGTGTCGGAAGACGCCTACCGAGCGGAAGTGGTTGCGCACCTCGCGCGGCACCCGGCGGCCCACGATGGTCGACATCCGCGCCTGGTCGACGTCCTCCTGGCCGGTGGAGTAGGCGAGCACCCGTGAGGCGGCGTCCTCGACCGTGACCGGCGCCCCGAGCAACGCGCCCACCTTGTCGGCCATGTCGAACAGGTCGGAGTAGAGGTCGTCGGCCGGTTCCGGGCTCCGGCCGGTCTGGGCGGCCTCGAGTGCCTTCCGCAGCATCGCCATCACCGGCGACCACGGCGCCTCGTCCGGGATCGCCAGCAGCGGCAGTCCCCGCTCGGCGCAGCGACTACGCACCTCGTCGTGGTCGGCCCACGATCGCCGGAGCACGAGCGCTGCCGCGTCGCCAGCCTTGCCGACGACCTCCAGAGCGTCGTCCAGCGAGCGCACGCCCACAGCCAGGACCACGTCGCCGCGCTCGACCTGGATCGGTCCGTCGGCTTCGACGAGCTCCACGCCGAGCACGTGGCGGGTCGACTCTCCGGCCTGGCACAGCTCCGCGAAAGCAGGAGCGACTGCCTGCGCCAAGTCTGCTGCGGTGATCACCCGATCACTGTGCCACGAGGTCGAGAGGTGTGGCTCCAGGCGGTGTTCAGGGCCGCGCTGCCGCCTGGTGGAGCGCGTGGATCTCCTCGACCAGCTCGAGGACGGGGCCGACGACGGCGACCTGCGGCGCGACCTCCTGGATCGGCAGCGGCCGCACCGGCGACTCACCTGCTCCCCAGCCGGTCCGCCACTGCGTCAGCTGCTCGGAGGAGGCGATGTAGACGATCCGGCCGACCCCTGACCAGCCGTGCGCCGCCGAGCACATCGGGCAGTGCTCGCCGGAGGTGTAGACCGTCGCCCCGGCGCGGATCTCCTCGTCGAGCTGGGTCGCCGCCCAACGGGCGAGGACGATCTCCGGGTGAGCCGTCGGGTCACCGGTCGAGTGCTCGCGGTTGCGGTCCTCCTGGAGCGCGTTGCCGGCGGCGTCGGCCAGGACGGACCCGAACGGCCCGTCGCCGTCCGCGAGCGCCTCCGCCGCCAGCTCCAGGCATCGACGCAGATGGGTCATGTCGGTCGGGGTGAGTTCGGTGGTCACCGCCACAGTCTGCGGCCAGGTGCGGCGTACGTCCCCTCATTTCGCCGGGGATCAGCCGGCCTCGATCACCGCACAGGCGATCCGGTCGCCTGCGTCGCCGGTCTTGGCGGTGTCCTCGTCCGGGCCCTCGGGCGCGTAGCGCTCCGGGACGTTGGCGTAGTTGTCCCGGTCCGCGTGGATCATCACCGCGCTGCCGTCCGCGTCCCGGAGGTCGTCGAGCGTGAAAGGGCCGGTGAACTCCAGGTTGGCGGTGCCGTCCTCGTTCACGAGGAGCGCCGGCAGGTCGCCGAGGTGCTCGCCGTGGGCGCTGTCGTCCGGGTTGAGGTGGCCGCCCGCGGAGAGGAAGTCGCCGGTCTTCGACGGGTCGTCCGGGGCAGCGCTGTCGGCCTCGCACCTGCCGGTCGTGTGCACGTGGAAGCCGTGGTAGCCGGCCGGTAGGCCGCTCACCCGGACGCTGATCTGGGTGGCCCCGTCGTCCTCCTCGATCTCGACGGTCCCGACCCTCTTTCCGTCGGGATCGGCGAACCTCGCGCTCACCTCGTTGCGATCGTCCGGGTCAGGATCTGCCCCCTCACCGCAGGCGGAGAGGGTCAGCAGGCTACCGGCAGCGAGTGCGGCAGCCGTTGCGCGACGGGACATGGGATACCTCCACGAGAACGGGATCCGGTCACCTCCACCGTACGTCTCCCTAGAGCCCGAGCTTCATGAGGCCGCGCGAGATCCGCGCGTCGGTCGAGATGACCGACGACCCCTTCGCGACCCAGGCCTCGCCGTCGAAGTAGCGAGTCACGATGTGCTCGCTGATCCGGGTGACCATCGCCTGCATCGTCAGCGTCGGGTTGGGGCCGCCCACCGAGTTGGGTAGCGCGGAGTTGTCGGCGACGAAGAGCCGCTTCACCGCCCGGGTCTCACCGCTGTGGTCGACCACCGAGTTCTCCTCGGACTCGCCCATCCGCATCGTCGAGTGGACGTGCAGCGGAAGCGCGGGGAAGTCCATCCGGTAGACCTTCTTGGCCCCGGCGCCCTTCAACAGCCGGGCTGCTTCGCGGGCGAGGAACTCACGGTTGCGCTGGCTGCGGGGCGTCCGGTGCCGGTTGGCGAACGTGACCTTCGGGATCGGGCCGTTCTCGTCGGCAGGCAGCGCGGAGAGCGTCACCCGGTTGACCGGGGAGACGTCGTCGTCGACGATGCTGACGACGTTGAGGATGTTGTCGAGGCCGTGCCCGAGCACGTCCTTCAGCTCGGGCCCGATCAGCCGGCCGGTCTCGCCGTCCCAGGCGCCGGTCATCCCGCGTCCGTTGGTGTACTGGCCGCGGATCCCGCTGTCGGAGAAGGTCATCGTGAACGCCTCGATGCCGGGCATCAGGCCGACGTTCATGTTCATCCCGTAACCCGGATAGTCGGTACGCGCCGCGGAGGCCGGTCCCTTGGAGCTGCCGACGTTCTCGTCGAAGAGGCCGAAGGTCCAGTCGAGGTAGTGGTCGGTGAAGCCCCGACCGACCCAGTCGTTGGGGTTGGGCAGCTCGCTGTTGAACCACAGCCGTGGGTTCTCCACGGCGCCGCCGGACATCACGACGACCTTCGCGTCCTCGGTGTGCACCATGCCGGTCGGGTTGTCCAGCCAGGTCACACCGGTCGCGGTCAGCTCGCCGTGAACGTCCTCGGTACGGATCTTGGTGACTGTCGCGTCCGTGACCAGCTCGACGGCCTTGCCGCCGTCGGCCCAGGACTCTGCGGTCAGCGCCATCGGCATGTAGCTGTTGTCCGTCGAGCGCTTCGCGACCAGGTTGCGAGGCGCCTTGTCCGGCGACGTGCAACCCTGGAAGCAGTGGCCGCAGAACGTGCAGCCGGTCGCCTGCGGGAACTTCAGCAGGTTGGCGTCGTTCGTCCTGCCGGCCGTGCCGCCCGGCTGGAGGATCGCGTTCTCCTGGGGTCGGTACGACGCCTCGAGCGTCGTCTTCGTCTTCTGGACCGGAAGGCCGAGGGTCTCGCAGCCCCGCAGGTAGACCGACTCCTTGGTGCCGACGGCGGCCGTCTGCACGGGCAGCGTCGTCTCCACCCATTCGAAGTACGGCACCAGATCGGCGTAGGAGAACGGGAAGAGGTGCTCGACGTCGTACAGGGCGGCGTCGGGGCCGTCGTACCCGGCGAAGACCCCGGGGTACGCCCGCGGGCTGTTGCCGAAGTAGTGTTGAGTCGTCCCGCCGACCCCGGAGACCTGCCACAGGAATGAGTTCTGGGGCAGTTCGCGGTAGGCCGCCGGCCGGTCGCGGTCCTCCTGTCCGACCCGGAGGTAGCCGGTGAGCGGGTTGTTGGCGTCGTTCTCCAGCCGACTCCACTGCTCGCGGGGCTTGGCGTGCCGCGGCCCACCCTCGATCACGAGTACGTCGAGCCCCTGTGCGGCGAGCTCTTTGGCGGCGACCGCGCCCCCGCCTCCGGCTCCGATGATGATCACGTCGCGCATCAGCGGGCGCTCACTTTCTGTCGTCCCTGGTAGTAGCCCTTGAACTCGTCCCAGCCGTCCATGCTCCCGGGGTCGTACTTCGTCAGGTCCCAGCCGACGGGTCGCTCGGTGACGGTCAGGCCGGCGGCATCGAAGGTCGACCACTCGCAGAAGGTGCCGAAGACGGAGAACTCCAGCAGGGCTCCTGCGATGAACCGCATGATCCCCGACGTCGTGCCCTGCAGAGGCTCGGGCAGCTCGGCGTCGATCGAGCCGACGAGCTGCGGATCGGCCTGTTCGAGAAGCTCGAAGACCTCCGCCTTCTTCGCGAAGGACAGCCGGGAGAACGGCGAGAGGTGCGCCCCGGCCGCCGATCCGGGATCGACCCGAACCGCCTGGGAGTTGAGCAGCAGCGCGATCACGACGGACAGCGGGAGGGCCGCGTCGTTGCGGAGCAGCAGCTTGATGGCGTCGTCGAGATCGGCGAGCAGGCCGTTGGTGACCAGCGGGAGGCCGTTCGGCACCACGATCGGCACGTCGGCGAGCCCGTTGGCGAGCGCGCGGCCGACCGCCGTCGCGACCTGGTCCGGCAGTGGTACGTAGTTGTCGAGCGACTCGATCAGGAAGTCGGGAGTCTTCGCCTCCATCGCGCCCGGCTCCTGGCGCGGGGTCCCCTGGGTCCTGGAGTAGGCATCAGGGCCGGGCGCGACGAAGACGGCGAGACCGTTGATCGTGTCGCGGGCGATCTCGGCCAACAGCTTGGCCACCACATCGACCAGCGGATCCGTCGGGGATCCGCTGGTCACCGCCCTCGCGGCCCCGGGCACCACGGTGCCCGCCGCGGCCAGAGCCCCCAGCACCCCGACGCGGGTCAGGAAGAAGCGACGATCGATTTGTGGTGTCCCCATGACACATACCTCCGAGCTCGATGCGCGTCTCACGGTGCCACCGGACAGGGGCCCGCGGCATCAGCGACACGCACAGAGTTGGAGGCGCCCAACTGTGCTGCAGCACAGTTAGGCGCACCTGATTCAGGAGACCAGAAGCGCCAGTCGGAGCAGCAGCTGATCGCGTCCGTCGTCGAGGCGGCAGCCGGTCAGCTCCTCGATCTGCTTGAGGCGGTAGACCACCGTGTTGCGGTGGCAGTGCATCTCCGTCGCCGTCTCTGAGGTGGACCGGTTGTTGGCGAACCAGCGGTCCAGGGTGTCGAGGAGCGACTCCTGCTTGTCGAGAGGGACGGTGAGCAGGTCGCCCAGAGCGCGGGACCGGATCCGGTCCGCGATCGGACGGTTCGCGGCGACCAGCACCTCGGGTAGTCGCTCGGTGAGAGCGGCGACGCCGGGCTCGTCGGCCGGCAGGCTGGCCAGTACCAGCTCCGCCATCCGGAACTCGGCGAGCACCTCTGCCAGGCCGACCGTCTCCTGGGAGACACCCACCCAACCGTCGACGATCGACGACAGCCGTCCGACCAGCTGCGGGACCGTCGCCCGGCCCAGGTCGACGAGCCCGATCTCGCGGTCGGACCGCAGGCGCCACTCGGAGCGGAATCCGGCAGCGGCCAGCGCCGTCCCCGGCGACGGAGGAGGTCCGGTCGCCGAGGTGCGGTGCCGGATCACCACGACCGCGATCCTCGTCTCCGAGGTCAGGCCCAGGATTCGCATCGCCTCGGCGGCGAATCCAGGGTCCGCGGCGCGCCCCTCCAGCAGGCCGTCGAGGATCGCCTGCCTGCGTTCGGTGTCGCGCTGCTTGGCCTCGAGCTCCCGGGTCCGGTACTCGTCGGCGACGGCCGTCGACATCAGGTCGATGAGCTGCATGACCTGCACGGCGCTGTCCAGGAGCTCGTCGAGCAGCTCGGGGACCCGGGAGCGGGCCTCGTCGAGAAGTGCGGCCCAGAGCACCTCCGTGCCGAGCCGGTAGGCGTGCAACAGCGACTCGAGCGGGAAGCCGGAATCCGCCCGGCGCCGCGCGGTGGTCTGAGCAGCGTCGAAGACGTCCACGCCCGGCGGCACCTGGTCTGCCAGTGACTGCAGCGAGCGCAGCATGTTGTCGCGACAGGACTGCAGCAGCTCTTCCGCCGCGATCAGATCGGTGGTCGCGTAGCGCTCGTCCTTGGCCTGCAGCGTGTCCCGCAGCACCGTGCCGAGCTCCTCGGCGCGCGGCAGCAGGCGCTGCGCCAACGTGCGGGTTATCGCCGACGGTTGCGGAAGAGGTGACGGCGGTGCATCTTCGGAGCGCTGGCTGGGCATGACCGGAGGCTACCAACGCGGCGCGGTGGGCACCTGGCGATCGTTTGTGCTCTGCGCACAGGTGCCTATGGCCACCGTCACAGCACCTCAGCACCCGTCGCGGAGCAGGCCCGGCTGACGTCCGACGGAGACCTCGATGAACTCGACCTTCGCGTCGCGGGTGTTGCCGGAGAGCAGGAAGCCGATCCAGCGGTCGCTGTCCTTGACGACCCAGGTCGTCTGGCCGTAGTCGTTGGTCTGCTGGGCGCCGGTCCCGTAGATGTCCTTGAGGACCATCAGGGAGTCGCCGATCGTGACGCCTCGAGCGGTCTCCAGGACGGGCTTGCTCATCCCGAAGGAGACGATCTCGCCCTGCTGGTCGTAGGTGACGTCGACGCCGTCGCCGACCTGGTCGGCCCACTTCCAGTGCTTGCCCTCGCAGGCCTCCTCGCGCGCGGCGTCGCGGGTCATCCAGCCCTGCTGCACGAGCGAACGTACGTTGCCCTCGGCCATGATCCTCCCGAAGGCCCCGGGTGCCAGCGGGCCGCCCCAGTCCAGCTTCGGGGTCGGGGTGGCGGTGATCGGGACCTCCGACGGGGCTGGCGTCGGCGTGGGAGTCGCGGGCGCTTCCGAAGGCGGAGCCGAGGACGGAGCCGAGGAGGCGGGGGCGGCGGAGGGCGATCCGGCCGACGGAGCCGGGTCGCTCCCGCACCCGGCGAGGCCGAGCAGACCGACAACGGCGGTCGCCGCGAGCGCGGCACGGAGCTGGATGCGGGATGTGGACATGGTGACTCCTCGTCGGTCGTACGCCCCGAGCGGGCGTCCTGCCGATCTAGACGGTCCACGGCCCGTCCCGGTTGCAGCCGGGACGGACCGATTCCCGGCGCCTAGGCCGAGGCCATGTCCGGAACGGTCCGAGCGGCCTGCCCGGTCCGCAGGAAGAGCAGCGCGACGGCGGAGATGGCGACGACGACGGCAGCGCCGACGTACAGGTTGACCGGCGTCCACGAGGCGTCGAGGAGGCGCCCGGCGAGCATCGGCGACAGGATCGCTCCGATGCGGCCGATGCCGATCGCCCAGCCCATGCCGGTGCTGCGGATCTCGGTGCTGTAGACGGCCGGGGTGATCGTGTAGAGGCCGGCGATGCAGCCGTTGATGAGCGCGCCGACGACCACGCCGATGATCAGCGCGACGGTGAGCAGCGCCGTGCTGGTGATGAAGACGACCATCGTCAGCGCCGAGAGCACCGTGAAGCCGATCAGGACCAGGCGGCTGTCCAGCCGGGAGGCGACGAGGCCGTAGAGGACCGAGCCGGCGGTGCCGCCCAGCGCCAGCATCATGCCGGCGGTGACCGCGTCCGCCTCGGACATCCCCGAGGTCACCAGCAGCTGCGGGGTCCAGCTGTTGACGAAGTAGAAGCCGAACATCGTGGCCAGGAACGCCACCCAGATGAGCAGGGTCGAGCGGCGCAGGTCAGCGCTCAGCAGTACGCCGGGGTTGCCGCTGCGGTGCCGCGTCGTCGGCCGCGGCGCGGCCTCCAGGGCGTCCGAGGTGATCGCGGGCTGCCCGAGCCGGCCGAGGATCCGGTTGATCCGCTCGACGGCCTGCCGCGGCCGGCGCTGGACCAGGAAGTCGACCGACTCGGGCAGCAGCACGACGAGGAGGATCAGCGCGATCCCGGTCGCGACGCCGCCGGCGACGAAGACGCTGCGCCAGCCCAGGTCGGCCAGCATGCCGCGCGCGGCCACGCCGCCCAGGGTGGCGCCGATGCCGTACCCCGCCGTGTAGAGGCCGATCGCCAGACCGCGCCAGCGCGCCGAGGCGTACTCGCTCGCGATCACGTTGGTGCTGGCCAGGATGCCGCCGACCCCCAGTCCGGTGACGACGCGGGCGAGGCCGAGGAGGACGGCCGAGGGGGCGACCGCGGAGAGCAGCATGCCGAGGGTCGCCAGGCCGACGCTGATCAGGATCAGCGGCCGGCGTCCGATGACGTCGGCGACCGGAGCCAGCGCCAGCGAGCCGACCGCCATGCCGACGAGGCCGGCGCTCAGCAGCACGCCGAGCTCCGAGCCGCTCAGCGCGAACTCCTCGCTCAGCGAGGAGGCGGTGAAGGCCATCGCCATCACGTCGAATCCGTCAAGACAGTTCAGCAGGACGCAGAGGGCGACGACCATCCACTGATACGGGGTCATCGCGGCGGCGTCGATGCGCGCACGAAGGTTCATCTCGGGTCTCTTTCGGGGTGGGGGTTCACGGAAGATGCAGGGTCACGGCGGCCGGTTCGGCGGAGGCTGAGCCGGGATCGCCGGGATCGCCGGGATCGCCGGGATTGCCGGGTTCGCCGCGGGCGGCGCGAGCGACGCAGAGGCACAAGGAGGCGTACGTCTCCTTCTGCTGCTGGCTCAGGAAGACGTCGCGGTGGTCGATCCGGCCGCTGACGTCGAGGACCTTGACCTGGCAGATCCCGCACTCGCCCTTGCGGCAGTCCCACATCACGTCGACGCCGGCGTCCTCGAGCGCGTCGAGCATCGAGCTGTCCTTGCCGACGCGGACGGAGCGGTCGAACTGGGGGAGGTGCACGACGAAGTCCTCCGCCGCCCAGGCGCCGCTGCTGCCGAACGTCTCGAACCGCAGGTTGGGCTCCGGCAGCTCATGGGCCGCCCAGGCGCGGCGGATCGCGTCCATCAGCCGGATCGGCCCGCACATGTACATCTCGGTCCGCGCCGCCGCCGAAGAGCCGGCGATCTCGCCGACCAGCGTCTCCACGTCGAGGCGTACGTCCTCGTCGTCGACGAACACCCGCAGGCGATCGCCGTGCACCTCGACGAGCTCGTCGAGGTGGGCCATGACCGCACGCCGACGGCCGGCCAGGACGAGCGTGTAGTCGGCGCCGCGGCGGCGCAGGGTGTCGGCCATCGCCACCAGGGCGGTGATGCCGATGCCGCCGGCGACCAGCACGTAGCGGTCGGCGCCGACGCCGAGCGGGAAGCTCTGGACCGGACCGGTCATCTCGACCACGTCCCCCACGCGGAGGCCATGCATGTGGCGGGACCCACCGCGCGAGCTCGGGGCCAGCTGCACGCCGAGGGTGAGCCTGCGGCCGCCGTCCTCGGAGCGGACGATGGAGTAGGACCGCTTCCGCACATGACCGGAGAGGTCGAGCCGGAGATCGATGTGGGTGCCGGGAGCGGCGTGGACGGGGCGGTCGGGGCACAGCACGATGCGGCGTACGCCCTCGGCGAGGTCATCGGTCTCGACCACACGGCCCTGCTGCCACCAGGTCTGGGTGTTCACTGCCATGGTCGCCGCCTACTTCGCTGCGGCGGCGGGGAGACCCTCCGCCTGCAGCATGCGGTCCAGGATCCGGCGTACCCACATCCCGCCGGCGTCGATGTTGAGGCTGTAGAACTCGTGCTCCGGGTTGGCGTCGATCGCGCGCTGCTGCGCGGCCAGCATCTCCTCGTCCTCGCCGAAGACGCCGTGGACGCCCTGGCGCAGCTGGGTCGTGATCGTCTGGCTCTCCAGGCGGTAGTTGCGCATGAAGGCCCAGAAGTAGTGCGACGTGCGCGCGGTCTCGGGGGTGATCGTGTTCATCACGAAGCCGTTGACGCCCTGGCTGCGGTCGCCCTCGGGGGCGCCGGTGCCGGCCTTGGCGACGCCGACGTCGATGCGGATCGTCGAGGGTGCCTCGAAGTGGATGATCTGCCAGCGGTCGACCTTCCCGCTGAAGCCGGGGAACCTGTCGCGCATGTTCTTGAGCCAGAACGGCGGAGCGTCGATGTCGCGCATCCAGCGGGTCACGGTCACGCCGCGATCGGTGTGGCTCACCTCGAACTCGGCCTCGGAGAGCTCGTCCTGCCCGATGCTCGAGCTGTGCACGAACTCCTCGTGGGTGAGGTCCATCAGGTTGTCGAGCACCAGCTGGTAGTTGCAGGGCGCGTAGATCGTCTCGCCGTCGCCGGCCCACTCCGGGGAGTCCATCTGGTGCATGTCGGGCACGGCGTCAGGGTCGGCGAGGTCGGGGTCGCCGACCCAGACCCACACGTAGCGGTAGCGCTCCACGACCGGGTAGGACGGGACGATCGCGCTCGGGTTGATCGTCTCCTGCGCGGGCATGCTCGTGCAGCGGCCGGCCGAGTTGTAGCGCAGCCCGTGGTAGGGGCACTGGATCTCGTCGCCGAGCACCTTGCCCTTCGACAGCGGCGCCAGCCGGTGCCAGCAGGCGTCGGCGAGGGCGACGGCACGACCGTCACCGTTGCGCCACAGGGCCAGCGGGCGGCCGGCGATGGTGCGGGCGAGCGGCTGCTTCGCGGTCACCTCGTGGTCCCAGGCCGCGACGTACCAGGCGTTGCGGGGGAAGTTGAAGATCTTGCTGGCGGCGGTGACCGGAGGCGAATCCGGGATGGTCATGTGGGAACTCCCTATGGAGATAGGTGTTGTGCTCGTCACAAACTACCTATCTCTATAGTTAGTGGCAAGAGGCGGGTACGCTCGCGCCACAGTCATTGCGTGCAGAGGGGGTCACGATGTCGCTGAGGTACGCGCTGCTCGCGCTGCTCACCTCACGCCCGATGACCGGCTACGACGTCTCCAAGCAGTTCAGCCAGTCGGTGGCCCACGTCTGGCACGCTCCCGACTCGCAGATCTACCCGGAGCTGAACCGGATGGAGCGCGACGGCCTGCTCGAGTCCGCGGTCGTGCCGTGGGGCAAGAAGGGCACCAAGAAGGAGTACGCCGTCACCGAGGCCGGGGTGAAGGCCTTCCGGGAGTGGATGGACTCGCCCATCGAGATCCGCCGGCAGCGGGAGCCCGCCTACCTCAAGGCCGCCTACCTGGAGTGGGCCGAGCCCGGTGCCGCGCGCGCCGAGCTGGAGCAGTTCCGCGACCACTGGACCGAGCACCTGGCGATGCTCGAGGCCACCCGTGCCACGCTCGTCGACCGCAGCCACCCCACGCTGGCCCGGCGGCTCGAGCACTACGACGCGAGCCAGTGGGACCGGATCGTGCGCTACAAGATCTTCGCCTACGACGGCCTGATCGACCAGGCGCGTGCCGCGGTCGCCTGGGCCGAGCGAGGCCTTGTGCTCGTCGACGAGCTGGAGGGCTCGACCGTCGACTGAGCCCCCGGAGTCAGGCCGGCAGGCGTACGTGGAACCGGCAGCCGGTCGCGGCCGGAAGGTTCTCCACCCAGACCCTGCCGCGGTGTGCGTCGACGAGACCTTTGACGATGGCGAGGCCGAAACCGGCGCCCTGGCCGCCGGCGCCGTCTGCGCCCTCGGGTGCGGTCGGGGTGCGCGCGGAGCTGCCCTGCCAGCCGAGATCGAAGACCCGCTCCATGTCGCTCGGATCCAGGCCGCCACAGCCGTCGCTGACGCTGAGGTCGACGCTGCGTACGTCTCCGGGAGCCATCTGGCAGTGCACCACCACGGTGCCGTCGGCAGGGGTGTGGCGGATGGCGTTCATCAGCAGGTTGGAGACGACGCGGGACAGGCTGGCCGGGTCGGCGGTGATCTCGAGGCCGTCCTCGACCTGACCACCGAGCCGGACCCGCCGCTCCCGGGCGACCGGATCGGCCCCGGCCAGCGCCTCGCTGACCAGGTCACCGAGCAGGACCGGCTCCGGCGTCAGGGTGAGCGCGCCGGCCTGGATCCGGGAGAGCTCGAAGAGGTCGTCCACGAGCCTGGCCAGCCGCTCGACCTCGACGCGGATGCGCTGGTGGTAGCGGTGGGGATCGGCGGCGATCCCGTCCTCGAGCGCCTCGGCCATCGCCCGGAGCCCCGAGAGCGGCGTACGCAGGTCGTGGGCCACCCAGGAGACCAGCTCGCGCCGTGACTCCTCGAGCCTGGCCTCCCGCGCACTGGCCTCCTCGAGCCGCCGCTGGGTCTCGGCGAGCTCGGCCGAGAGCGACCTGAGCTCCCGCGGTCCGCTCTCGGAAGGCTGCTGCCGCGTCCCGAGCGCCATCCCGCGCGCCTGCTGCTGGACGGCGCCGGACCAGCGGACCATCGCCGAGCCGATGACGAAGGCGACCAGGATCGCCACCACCACGGCGATCGAGGTGACCACGGTGATGACCTGCAGGTCGTGGCCGGAGAGGAACATCATCCAGGCGATCCCGAGTACGCCACCGAAGACCGTGAGCACGGCGATCGCTGCGACCAGAGTGAGCTGCCAGCGGATCGACCAGCGGCGCGTCAGCCAGGCGACCAGGAGCCCGGCCAGACCGACGGCGAGACCGGCGCCCGCGGCGACGAGGGCGATCTGGGCCGCATCGGCGAACTTCATGCGCCCACCTCCGCGGACTCCCAGCGGTAGCCGACGCCCCAGACCGTGACCAGCCGCTCCGGCCGGGTCGGGTCGGACTCGATCTTCTCGCGCAGCCGGCGTACGTGGACGGTGACCGTCGAACGGTCGCCGATCGTCCATCCCCAGACGTGCTCGAGCAGGTCCTCCCGGGTGAAAGCCTTGCCGGGGTGGGCGATCAGGTAGCGGAGCAGGTCGAACTCCCGGGTGGTCAAGGACAGCTCCGCCCCGGAGTTGGTCGCCACTCGCCGGTCGGCGTCGACAACCAGGGAGCCGTCGGAGACCACGCCGCCCTCGCCGGAGTGGCCGGTGCGCTTGAGCACCGAGTCGACGCGCAGCACCAGCTCCCGCGGACTGAACGGCTTGCCGACGTAGTCGTCGGCACCGAGCTCGAGCCCCATGATCCGGTCGGCCTCGCTGCCGAGTGCGGTGAGCATGATGATCGGCACCTCGCTCGCCTGCCGGAGCCGCCGGCACACCTCCAGACCGTCGATGCCGGGCAGCATCAGGTCGAGGATGACGATGTCGGCGGGTCGTTCGCTCATCGCGCGCAGCGCCTGCTCGCCGTCCCCGGCCTCGACGACGTCGTGCGAGCCCGCGCGCAGGTAGGACGCCAGCACCTCGCGAACGGTGAGGTCGTCGTCGACCACGAGCACACGGGCCATCGGTCTACTCCTCCTCGACGTTCGCTCGGGCGGGCTGTCGTGAGCGTAGTTCGCCGAGCGCGACGGCGACACCGGCGCACACGCACAGGATCGCGAATACCAGCAGCCCCTGGGTGTAGTCGCGGTCCAGCAGCGTCGGATTGTCCGGCTTCGCCCCGAACCGGCCGAGGACCGGGATCGCCACCAGAGCCGCCGGCCCGAGCAGCACCAGCACCGTCACCGCGCCGCGGGCGACGGCCCGCGGGAGCAGTCGGCCACCGACCCACCCGAGCCCGAGCACCACCGGCGCCAGGATCCCGTCGTGGATCACGACCGCCGCCGCCAGCCAGAGGACGACCTCGACGATCTGGCCGAGGTCCTGTGTGCTCACCAGCAGCCAGGCGCCGTACGCCATCCCGGCCGCCCCGAGCAGGATCAGTCCTCCGCGCATGCCTCTCATCAGAGCACCTCGATCCGGGAGACCCACTTGGTCTGCATGACCCCGGGACGGTCGGGCGCGATCAGCCGGACCGGGTAGCCGTGGTCCATCGAGAGCGTCTCGCCGTCGAGCATCAGGGCCATCAGGGTCCGCTCGTCATCGGCGAAGTTCGGCGGAAGCACGGTGTCCGCGGACGCGCTGAACGTCTGGATCGACCGGACCCGCACCTCTCGTCCAGGCGGGGCGCCGACGAGGTCGAGCAGGTCGCGGAGACGTATGCCGCCCCACTCGCCCGAGGCGCTCCAGCCTTCGACGCAGGCGATCGGGAGAGTGTGCGTGCGCTGCTCCATGGCGACCAGGTCATCGCGGGTCAAGGACCGGGTCGTGGCGCCGTGGACGACCTCGAGCCGGTAGGCGGCGCTGCTCGCCTCGGCCACCACGCCGGCCGAGTGCGCGGTGCGGTTGATCGGGATGCCGTGCTCACGGGAACGTGGCGAGAGGGCGGCGATCCGACTGAGGCCGGGGACGGTGCCCGCCGCATAGAGCACGGCGGCGGCGACCGCGGACGTGCCGGCCAGGGCGAGCACGCCGCGCCGGCTGACCGGCCCGGGCCGGACCGCGTTCGGCCGGTCGTGGGAGGTGTCGTCGACGTCGCCCTTCAGGGCGTCGCGGACGACCGGCAGCTTCACCGCGATGTGCACCAGCAGCGCTCCGACGGCGACGAACGCGAGCGCGTAGTGGGTGCTGCGGAAGCTGAAGCCCCAGGGGTACCACTGCGCGACGTTGAGCAGACCGGTGGTGAGCTGGACCAGCGAGGTGCTGACCAGGACGGCGATCGAGCCTCGCTCCAGCGCCGTCGGCAGTGCCTCCCGGACCTGACGCGGCATCGGCTGGAAGAGCTTGGGGAAGACGACCCACAGCTTGATCAGCAGGAGCGGGATCGCAGCGGTGCCGGCGACGACGTGCAGGCCCTGGGTGAGCTGGTAGAGCCGCGACGGGCTGGTCGGAAGCGGCACCGGTTGATGGTCGACCTGGGCGTAGTGGCTGATCAGGCCGGTCACGAGCGCGACCAGGAAGCAGACTCCGAGCCAGAGTCCGACTCTCGCGGCGACAGCGGCGCTGCGCAGGCGTGAGCTGAACGAGTCCTCCGAGGGGATTCTCATGCGGCGTCCTCTACGAGTACGGCGACCCAGCGGTCACCGGTGGGGGTGAGCGGGGCCTGGGGTGACCGGCGAGGCAGTGCCGGACGATGTGGGAGCGGCTCGAGCCGCCTCACTGCGAGACCGACCTCGGCGGCGATCGACCCGATGGCGTCGGCACCGACGACCGCCCAGGGGAACTCCGAGGAGCCACCGCACTGGCAGACGAGCTCGGCGAGCAGCGGGCCGCTCGGCGTCCCGGGCGGATGCACCTCGGCGACCACCCGGCCGCCGGGCACGAGCAGCCGGCGTACGCGGGCGAGCAGGGCGAGCGGGTCTCCGCCGATCCCGACGTTGCCGTCGGCGAGGAGAGCGGTCGTCCACCAGCCCTCACCGGGCAACGGCTCGAAGAGGTCGCGACAGACCGCGCGGCCACCGCGAGCCTCGGTCTGGGCAACCGCCTCCGGGACGATGTCGACGCCGAGCGACGGCAGCCCGCGGGCGGCGAGCGCGGCGGTCATCCTCCCGGGGCCGCAGCCGAGATCGACCGTCGGTCCGGCGCAGTAGGAGAGCAGGGCGAGGTCCGCGGCGTCGGCGGTGCGGGTCCAGTCCTCGACCGGAAGTCGGGAGGCCATGCCATCGACGCTCACCACCCGGCACTCCTCGCTGGCGAATGCGTGCGCGAACGCCGACTCGGCCGCCACCGCGGTCATCGGGCGACCCGCGCGATCTCGGCCGCGATCTTCGCGAACCGGGTGTGCGGGGCGGCCGCGGCGACCGGATCGACGTCGGCGAGGTGGTCGACGTCGCGCAGCCGCTCGCCGGCGGCGACCCGGAGGCCGAGTCCTTCGAGCGCGGAGCGGGTGGCTGCGTACGTCTGAGGGGTGGACATGGGTACGTCGCGCAGCGCGGTGGCGGCCGACGGGTCACGGAGCGCCAGGGCCCACCAGCCGCCGTCCTCGGCCGGAGCGAGCACGGCGTCGGCCGCCTCCAGGCCGCCGGCCACGGCCAGCAGCCCGGCCGGGGTCACCTGCGGGGTGTCCATGCCGATCTGCACGACCCGTCCGGGGACCTCGGCGTGGGCGTTCGCGAGTCGCTCCCCGAGCCCGTTCCCGCGCTGCGGGGCGATGGTCCATCCGGTGAGCGCGGTCCGGAGCTCGTCCGCCCGGACCCCGTCGGCGAGGTCGCCGGAGAGGGCGAGCCGGCACCGGTCCGGCCCCACGGCCAGCGTGCACGCCTCGATCGTGTCCAGCAGAGCGGCCGCCGCGACGGCCGTGGCGGTCGCCTTCCCGACGCCGGCCGCCAGCCGGGTCTTCACCAAGCCGGGCACGGGTGCCTTGGCGACGAGGAGGAACGTCAGCGACGTCATGAGAGCACCCGCCAGAAGTCGTACGCCGCCCGCAGGCTGCCCCGCACGGAGCCGGAGACCTTCGAGCGCCCGGCGGTCCGAGGGTGGTAGTCGACGTCGATCTCGTGGACCCGCCAGCCGGCGCGGGCCGCGCGATCGAGGAGCTCGACCGGGTAGCCCGAGCGCCGGTCCTCCACTCCGAGGCCGAGCAGCGCCTCCCGGCGGGCCGCGCGCAGCGGGGCGATGTCGCGCACCCGCAGACCGGTGCGACGCCGCAGCGCGGCCAGGACCAGCCGGTTGCCGACCCTGGCGTGCCACGGCTGTGCCCCCGCGGTCACCGGTCTGCGGCGGCCCAGCGCCAGGTCCGCCTCGTCACGCCTGATCGTCTCGACCAGAGGCAGCGCGGCTGCTGGATCGAAGGATCCGTCACCGTCCATCACCACGACATAGGGCGCGGTGGCGGCCAGCAGCCCGGCGTGCACCGCCGCCCCGTACCCCGGCCGCGACTCCGACACCACTCGCGCCCCCTGCGCGCGGGCGACGTCGGCGGTGCCGTCGGTCGAGCCGTTGTCGACGACGATCACGGAGAGCCCCGCCGGCACCCGTGGCAGCAGCTCGCGCAGAGCTGCGGCCTCGTCGCGGCAGGGCAGCACAAGGTCTGTATCGGGACTGGTCTCGGCCATGCGATCGACTCTAGGAACGAGCCGCCGCCGATGGGGCCCGCAGATCTTACGGTCCGGTGACGGGCCCCGTGCGCCGGCGGCCATCGGGCCGTCGCGGACCTACGCTCGCAGTCGTGAACTCCTCAGCTCACCGCGCCGCCCTGGTGGGGCTCGTCGCCACGGTCGCCCTCGTCATGACGGCCGTCGTCGTGCCGCCCCTGCTCGACTGGCAGGTGTGGCCACGGGTGCACCTCGACGACGGCACGTTCCCTCCGCTCCACGGATACCCGCAGGTCAAGGTGGGAATCGGCACGCTTCCGGCGGTCCTGCTCGCGCTCGCGTCGCTGCGCTGGGCGGACCCGATGGCGCGGCGCCTACCCTGGCGGCGCCTGCTCCTGGTCGCGTACGCCGCGGGCCTGGTGTGGCTGCTGGCGCTGGCGTTGGTGGACGGCCCCGACGGCATCTCGCGGGTGCTGGGGAACCCGACGGAGTACCTCGAGACGGCCAGGGCTGTCGACGACGTACCGGGGCTGCTGCGCGAGTACGTCTCCCGGATCCCCTACGACGCCCCGGAGGGGAACTGGCCGGTCCACATCGCCGGCCACCCGCCCGGGATGGTGCTCTTCTTCGTGCTTCTGGTGAAGGTCGGTCTCGGTGGAGATCTCGCCGCGGGCCTGGTCGTCATCGCGCTCGCCGCGACCTTGCCGCCGGCGGTCATGACAACGGTCCGGGTCCTCGGTGCCGAGGACGCGGCACGGGCGGCGGGGCCGTACCTGGTCCTGTCTCCGAGCGCGGTGTTCCTGGCGGTCTCGGCCGATGCGGTGATGGCGGTCGCGGTCGCCTGGGGGATGTGCTGCCTGGCCCTCGCCTGCCGGGCCGGGGCCGGTCGGGGCTGGCCGTGGGCGGTTCTCGCCGGCCTGCTCCTCGGCTACGTCGTGATGATGTCGTACGGGCTCCCGCTCACCGGCGTGCTCGCTCTGGCGGTGCTCTGGCTCGGGCGGGGCTGGTGGGTGCTGCCGGTCGCGGCGGCGTCGGCGCTCGCGGTGGTGCTCACCTTCGCCGCCGGCGGTTTCGCCTGGTGGGAGGCGTATCCCGTGCTGGTCGATCGCTACTGGGACGGGCTGGCCAGCCAGCGCCCCGGCGCCTACTGGACCTGGGGCAACCTGGCCGCGCTCGCGATCAGCGCCGGACCGCTCGTCGGTGCCGGGCTCGGTGCCACCTGGGCCGCTCGCCGCGATCTGGCCGACCGGGCCAACCGGGTCGTCGTCGTCCTGGTCTCGGCCGCGGTGATCATGGTCGCCCTCGCCGACGCCTCCCAGATGAGCCGGGCGGAGGTGGAACGGATCTGGCTGCCGTTCATGCCCTGGCTCACCCTCGGCTGCGCGCTCCTCCCCGAGCGCTGGCGACGACCCGGCCTGGCCCTGCAGGTCCTCACCGCGCTGCTCGTCCAGCACCTGCTCTACACGAGCTGGTGAACCCCGGAGCCCTAGGTCCGCAGCGGCGCGGTGGCGAAGGCCGGCAGACCGACCTCCGGCAGCACGTCGGCGCGGAAGCCGAGCTCCTTCGCCGCGAGCTCCGGGGAGGCGACGACATGGCGTACGTCCCCGATCCGGTAGCGCCCGGTGACCACCGGCTCCACCTCCGTCTGAGTCCCGCGTGCGACCAGCGAGGCCACCTCGCTGATCGTGACCGGGTGCCCGGACGCGACGTTGTAGGCCGCCAGCTCCCCGCGTGACCGCTCGGAGGTCGCCTCCAGGGCCGCCAGGTTGGCGCGGGCCACGTCGTCGACGTGGACGAAGTCGCGCTGCTGGCCGCCGTCCTCGAACACCTGCGGCGCCTCGCCCCGCTCCAAGGAGGACCGGAAGATGGCGGCGACCCCGGAGTAGGGCGTGTCCGCGGGCATGTGCGGCCCGTAGACGTTGTGGTAGCGCAGCGCGATCGCCGTCGCGTCGGCCTGACGGGCCCAGGCGGAGGCGTAGTGCTCCTGGGCGACCTTGCTGGCCGCGTACGAGCTGCGCGGGTCTAGCCTGGCGGACTCGGCCACCGCGGCCCAGCTCAGTGCACCGCCGCAGAGGTCGCAATGGTTCTCGAAGTCACCGGCATCGAGCGCGGCGCGCGAGCGTGGCGGCGGGACCCGGTCGCCGTGGGTCTCGCAGACATAGCGGCCCTCGCCGTAGACGACCATCGAGGAGGCGAGCACCAGCCGGGAGACCCCGTGCTCGCTCATGGCGGCCAGGAGCGCGGCGGTGCCGAGGTCGTTGTGTGCGGCGTAGAGCGGGAGATCGGCCACGGTCACGCCGGCACCGACGACAGCCGCCTGGTGGCAGACCGCGTCGATGCCGTCCAGCAGGTCGCCCCAGCCACCGGCGTCGCGTACGTCGAGCAGGTTCGTCCCGGGCGGCACCTCGGCCGCCTCGCCGTGGGCCATCGGCAGCAGCACGTCGACGCGCACGACCTCGTGGCCGGCATCCTCCAGCACCCGGCCGATCGCGGTGCCGATGAAGCCGGCCGACCCGGTCAGCAGGACCCTCATGGGATCTCGTAGGCGAGGGTCTTGCCCTCGGCCCAGGTCGAGCAGGAGCAGCCGGCCGGGTCGGGCAGGCCCTCGATCGTGTCGGCCAGGATGGTCCGCATCCGCTCCAGGTTGGCCGCGAAGAGCGCGTAGACGTCGTCCTCGTCGACGCCCTCGCCCTCGGCCGCGCCCGCGTCCATGTCCGTGACCAGGCACAACGGCGCGTAACACATCCGCAGCTCGCGGGCGAGCGCCGCCTCCGGGGCGCCGGTCATCCCGACCAGCGTCCAGCCCTGGGCGGCGTGGTGGATCGACTCCGCGCGGGTCGAGAACCGCGGCCCCTCGATCACGATGAGCGTTCCGCCGACCTTCACGGACGGGTCGGAGGCCGCGTACGCCTTGGCGATCCGCGCGCAGTAGGGATCAGCGAGAGGTACGTGGGTGGCGCCGCTCTCCACGTAGCTGGGGATCCGGCGCCAGGTGCGGTCGACGAGCTGGTCGGGCGTGACCAGGTCGCCGGTGGCGACGGCATCGGCCCGGAGACCGCCGACGGCGCTCGGGGAGAGCACCTGGGTCACGCCGAGCGACCTCAGCGCCCAGAGGTTGGCACGGTAGGGGATGGCGTGCGGCGGGTACTCGTGCGAACGGCCGTGGCGGGGCACGAAGGCGACCGACCGGCCGGCGACCGTGCCCACCGTGACCGGCGCGGAGGGGTCGCCGTAGGGGGTCTCGACGGTCACCTCCTCGGCATCGGTCAAGAACTCGTAGAGCCCGGTCCCACCGATGACCCCGACCTCGGCGCGGGGTGCCTGTCCGCTGTCCAGCACAGTCATGCCTTCACTGTGCCAGCGCTGATCCCTGGGCGACAGGGATCAGCACATCCGTCACCGTTCGGTAATACCTGCCCGGAAAGCCCGTAGGTCTCGACCCGCTTCGCGGGGACGCAGGCTCGAATGTCGGTGGTCGCGGGCACAATGCGACGGCGTGGGGAGACGTACGTCGCTGGGAGTGCTGGTCGTCCTGCTGGCGGTCGCCGGCTGGGCGGTCTCGTTGTGGCTTCCGGACGATGCGCCGGCGACACGGCGGACCCCACCGGCGGCGACCGCGGCGCCTGCACCGGGGCCGGTCGACGGGCTCGAGTCGCGCCGTGATCTCGCGGCGTTGGCGACGGGTGCGAGGCGACCGGAGGGGCTGACTGTCTACGTCCGTTCGTCGTTCGGCGGGAGCTGGGCGGACACCGACGGCAACGGGTGCAACCAGCGCGACGACGTGCTCCTCCGCGACGCCGTCGAGGTGCGGAAGGAGTTCCAGTGTGCGTACGCAGCCCGCTGGATCGGGACCAAGACTCGCTGGTCGCTCGCCGCGGACGACAGCGAGCGACGGGCGCTCGAGGAGATGCTCGGCTACTGCTGAGCGCCCTGAGACTCAGACCGCCCGGCGATAGATGGCCATCGCGCGGTCGTAGGCCTCCCACGCCCGCCAGGACTCCAGCGCCCGTTCGCCCTGTGGCTTGAGGCCGTCGACCTTGTGATAGGACTCGCCGCTCTCGTACTGCGACTCCCGGCCCGTCACCAGCGAGAGCAGCATCGGCAGCACGCTCTCGTCGGTGACCGTGATCGTGCCGACCTGGAACGTCTGCCGCACCCACTCGACCCGCCGGTCCGAGCCCAGGACGAGCACCACGGGCAGCTGCGAGACCCGGGCGATCGTGTCGAGGATCGGCCCGAGCCCGTCCGGGACCCAGCGCTCGCCGGCCGGCGGGGTCGGCGCTTTGGGGATGCTCATGGTGGAGTACGCCGGGACCTGGCCGGTCAGCGGGCCGGCGATCTTCTCGGTCGCCTTTGCGGTCGGATCCGGCGCGACATCCGAGTCGGTCTTCTCCGCTGCCCTCCGGCGCGGCCTGATCGCAGGGATCTTCGAGGTGAAGTTGAAGCTGCCCGTTCGGGTGGAATCGATGTGTCGCCCGGGGGCCGGCTCGGGCGCCCGGCCGAGGGCCGAGGTCGGCGCGGGGGCCGTGGCGGTGGTGACCAGCTCGGCCGCGTGCTTCCCGTGCGTCCGGATCGAGCCATCGGCGGCGAACTCGAACAGCGCGACCCGGACCCTGTCGGCCCACTCGACCGCGTCCACGGTGTAACCCGCACGGCTGAACAGCGCGACCGTCCGAGCGTCGTAGGCGTAGCCCGCGCCGCGTACGGCACAGACGCTGCGTGCCTCGGTCGGTGAGCGGGTGAGCACCACCTGCGCGACGACGACGTTGTCCGGTCGGCCGCCGATGATGTCGATGTCGGCGGCCGCGGTGCTGCCTGACGGGGCAGCGTCGGGCCAGCCGAGGGTATGCAGATGCTCCGCGGCGTACTTCTCGGCTTCATCGCCGGTTCTGGGCTGCCTCGGGGGTGCCAACGTAGGGTCCTTCCTCGATCCGCGCTTCGCGCGGTCACTCCCTCCACTCGGGCCTCCCTGCCCGACCGAGATTGGGAGGGATGATAGGCCCGCTGCGTACGTCTTGTCCGACGGGGTCGCGAATCAGGTGGCGCTGTTCGCTCCTGGCGGATCCAGTCACGTTTGTCGGTGCTCGCCGCTAGCGTGATGTTCATGAGGCGCCCGCATGAGAACGTCGCTACGGTCCTGGTGGACCCGCGCGTTCTGGGCGACATCGAGATCGAGCTGATGTCCCTCGACATGCCGCTGTGGCGGGTGTGCGCGGCGCCGATCGTGAAGGACGGGCAGCGGCTCGCATTCCAGGTCCGCCACCGGCTGCTGATGTCCAAGCGGGGCGAGTGGGACTGCGCCAAGGAGTGGGTCCCGGTCTGGATCGGCTTCGGCTCCAGCTGGGCGTTCCCCGGCGAGGCCATCCCGTGGCCGGCCCACAAGGCGCTCTGGACGCTCCTGGAGGGCTACTCCGACAACGTCCGCTACAACAAGCGGCTCGGCGGCATCCCTAGGATTCCGCGGCTGCGGGAAGCCTGCTAGCCGCCGGATCCGGCCGCCGCTCGATCTGCTTCCAGGTCGGGTCGATCGCGGGGAACATCGTGACCACGAAGTACGCGATCCCGAGAATGGCGAAGGCGCTGGTGAGGCCGATCGTGGAGATCAGGGTCCCGCCGAGCAGGCCGCCGAGCGGCATCAAGCCCCAGGCGCCCGCGGCGATGAGGGAGGTGACGCGTCCGACGAGCGGAGCCGGGATCCGTTCGTACTTGATCGCACCGATGATCGGGTTGAGGAACCCGCTGGACACACCTGCAAGGGCAAAGACCGCGAAGATCGCCCACAGCGGTGCCCCGACGGCGATGACGGCGAACCGCGGCAGTCCGGTGATGAGAAAGGCGATGAGGTACGTCGGGTAGCGCCGTATCCGGTTGCCGATCATGGCTGCGATGGCCGAGCCGATGGCCGAGCAGCCACCCATGACGGCGAACAGCAGGCCGAGTGTCTGCGCACTGGCGTGGGTCTGTGCCCACAGTGGCATCAGGACGCCGCTCGCGGCAGCGTCGATGAGGTTCGTGAAGGCGACCATGATGGCGATCCCGAGCAGCACGCGGTCACCGCGAAGGTACTTCCAGCCCTCGGCGAGCTGACCGAGATAGGGGGTCGGGTCCTTGGCCGCGACAGGGTTCGCGGACCCGGCAGGGCGAGGGAGACGTGCCGTTGTGGTGGCCAGCACCACTGCGCACAGGGCGAACGAGACGGCGTCGATGGCGATCGCGTTGGCTGCACCGACCACACCGATGAGCACGCCGGCTGCGGCCGCTCCGAACATCGAGGCCGTGCGCTCGACCACCGAGTGCAGTCCGGTCACACGCTCGGTGGGTACGCCGGCGGAGGCGACCAGCTCCGGGATCATCGCGCTCTTCGCGTCGTCGCCCGGACCACGCAGGGCACCGGCGAGGGCCACGAGAACAAGGAGGGCGGCGAAGTGCAGCCACCCCGTGGCGTACAGAAGTGGGATGAGGCCGACCACGAGGGTGGAGGCCAGGTCGCAGGTGATCGACACGCGGCGCTTTCCGAGCCTGTCGATCAAGGGACCGCCGAAGATCTTCATGGCCACGAGGGGTGCCAGTTCGAAGAGGGCGATCAACCCGGTCTTGGTAGGGCTGCCGGTGGTCTCGAGTACGAACCACGGGAGCGCCAGCATCGAGAGGCGGGTCCCGACGAAGGAGATGGCGTTGGAGGTCAACCAGCCGTAGAGGGGGAGCCGCATCGCTCAGTCTGCCTCGGGGTCCCTGCCCAGATGGCCCGGCTGGGGGAAGGCGTTGAGCTGGAACGTGAATGGCTCGCCGTCCGGGTCGTCCTCGAGCTCGCTGAGCATGTCCATGATGCGATCTCGCACTTCGATCGCACGTGCTGGCGTGAGACGTGGGATCCAGTCGCTGTAGGTCGTCGTCTCGCGCCACTCATCGGGCAACATGACACGCTCTTCGATCGAGCGCTGCAGCTTCTCCGCGTAGTTGGTCACCACGACCTGCAGGTAAGCGTCGAACGCCTCGCGTGCTTCCTCGTTGTCCGGGAGCAGCTCACTATCGGTCTGGGTCATCTGGTGGGCCGCCTTCCACCAGCGCTCACGGCCGTTGCCGCGCTCCTGGTCGTCGACGATGAACCCGTGCTGGGCCAGATGCCTGAGGTGGTAGGAGGTTGCGCCGCTGTTGAGGCCGAGCCGGGCTGCCAACATCGTCGCCGTCGCAGGTCCGTCGACGCGCAGGATGCCGAGCATGCGCGTTCTGACGGGATGGGTGAGTGCCTTCAGCTGGTCCAGGCTCGGGACGATCGTCGGTTCTTTCATACCTCCACGATAAACCGCAAAGGTTTGTTTGCAAATAGGTGTTTGCGATCTTCGGAATCCAAGTAACCTGCTGAACAAACCTCGAATAGCGCAGATAAGGTGTCTGGGTGACGACAGACGCCTTGCCGCCCGAACCGACCTCCACCCCGACGGTGGCGATCATCGGAGGAGGAGCCAGCGGCACGCTGACCGCGATCAACCTGCTCCGCCGCGGTGCGTCGGTGACGCTGTTCGAGTCACGCGGAGAGGTGGGCTACGGAGTGGCCTACTCGACCACCGACGGCCGCCATCTCCTCAACGTCCGGGCCAACAACATGTCGGGCTTCCCCGGCGACCGTGACGACCTGCTCGACTGGGCGGCCGAGGCCGGCATCCAGCTCGGCCCGATCGACTTCCTGCCCCGGCGCGACTACGCGCGCTACCTCCGCGACCGGCTCGCCGGTGCTGCCGAGGGTGGTCCCGGGACGCTCGAGACCGTCGGCGAGACGGTCATCGACGTCGAGCCGGCCGGTGCCGGTTTCCGGGTGCTGACCGGCGACGACGCAGGACATGTCGCGGACGCCGTCGTCCTCGCCTACGGCAACCCACCGCCCCAGCCGCTGGCCGGACTACCCGAGGCGCAGTGGAACCTGTCGGACCCCTGGGACGTGGCTCGGATCAGCGCCCTGCCCGTCGATGCGACCGTACTCGTCGTCGGCACCGGCCTGACCGCCGTCGACACGACCGTCACGCTCCTCGACGACTCCCCGGAGCGCCGGGTGATCATGGTGAGCCGCCACGGCCTGGTCCCCAACCCCCACGTCGACGACCAGTTCACCTCCTGGGTGACCCCGGTTCCCGACGGCCCGCTGACCGCCGACGGCATCGCAGGCCTCGTACGCGACCAGATCGAGCACGCGGCCGGCCTCGGTGTCGACTGGCGTGCCGTCATCGACGGCCTGCGTGGCCCGACCCAGTCGATCTGGCGCCGCCTGCCCGAGCCGGAGCGCCGTCGCTTCCGCGAGGTCTACGCCCGTGAGTGGGAGGTACGCCGCCACCGCATGGCTCCGCGCATCGCCGCCCTCCTCGACGCCTACCGGGCCGAGGGGCGCCTGGAGATCCTCGGCGGCGGGGTGCTCGGCTGCCGGGTGGACGCTGTCGACCAGCCGGTCGTCTCCCTGGCCGACGGTGACCGCGAGGTCACCGCGGTGATCAACTGCACCGGCCCCTCACCCGACATCACCCGCACCGACAACCCCCTCCTGCTCGCGCTCCAGAAGCGCGGCCTGATCGCCCCCGACCCCCTCCGCCTCGGCATCGACGTCACCGAGGACGGCCACGTCATCGGAGCGGACGGCAGCGTCGTACCCAATCTTCTGACCGTCGGCCCGCCCTGCAAGGGCGCGCTCTACGAGGCCACCGCCATCCCCGAGATCCGTGGACAGGCGCTCGCTGTAGCAACCCACCTCACGAGCTGACCGCCCCCGCCGGCCGGGCCAACCGCTGGTCGAGCCGCCGGAGCCGCTAGGCGGAGGCGTGTCGAGACCAACACGGTTCTGTCGAGCGCGGCAGGGGACTGTGTTGGTCTCGACACGCTCGGCCGCAGGCGGCCTCACGGCTCGACCAGCGAAGGGAGGTTCGACCGGGGGCGGGCAGCGGTGGGCAGCGGTCGGCTTGGCTACTAGCCGAGGTGGAGCTGGCGGTCGGTGCGCGCGAAGGTCTCGGCGGCGAGCTCGGGGTCGGCGCTGAGCTCGGGGCCGGTGGCCGGGATCATCGTCTTGAGCTGCGGCTGCCAGCCGTCCCAGCGGTCGGGGAAGCAGCGACGCAGGACGTTGACCATGATCCCCGGGGCGGTCGAGGCACCGGGGGAGGCGCCGAGCAGGCCGGCGATGGTGCCGTCCTCGGCGGTGATGACCTCGGTGCCGAACTGGAGTACGCCATCGGGGCGGATGACCTGCACCCGCTGGCCGGCGATGACCCGCTCCCAGTCCTTGCGGTCGGCGGCGGGGAAGAAGTCGAGGAGGTCGTCGAACTTCTTGCGCGGCGAGCGCAGCAGCTCCTTGACCAGGTAGACGGTGAGGTCCATGTTGGTCAGGCCGGCCCGCAGCATCGGCAGCAGGTTGTGGGGCCGCACCGAGAGGAACAGGTCGGTGAGCGAGCCGGTCTTGAGGAAGCGCGGGCTCCAGCCGGCGTACGGACCGAACATCAGGTGGGTCTTGCCCTCGACGTAGCGGGTGTCGAGGTGGGGAACCGACATCGGCGGAGCGCCGACGGCGGCCTTGCCGTAAGCCTTGGCGCGATGCTGGGCGACGAGCTCCGGCTTGGACGTACGCAGGAACTCACCGGAGACGGGGAAGCCGCCGAAGCCGCGGATCTCCCGGATCGCGGCCTTCTGCAGCAGCGGCAGCGCGTAGCCGCCGGCGCCGACGAAGACGAAGCGGGAACGCAGGTGGTACTTCCCGGTCGCGTTGCGGCCGTAGATGTGCCAGAAGCCGTCCATGGTCTGGTGCAGGTCGGTGATCTCGGACCCGGTCTCCAGGTCGGCGCCCTTGTCCACCAGGGTGCGGGTCAGGATCGAGGTGAGCGAGCCGAAGTCGACGTCGGTGCCGGCGTTGGTCCAGGTGGCCGCGATCGGCTCGTCGGCGAGCGACTTGGCCGAGCGGCCCTCGAGCAGCAGCGGCGCCCAGCCCTTGATGACCTCGGGGTCCTCGCTGAACTCCATCCCGCTGAAGAGCGGGTGGACCGAGAGCGCCTCGTAGCGCTTGCGCAGGTAGTCGACGTTCTCGGCGCCCCACACGAAGGACATGTGCGGCACGGTGTGGATGAACTTGTCCGGGTCCGGGATGCGGCCGTTCTCGACCAGGAAGGACCACAGCTGACGGGAGAGCTGGAACTGCTCGTTGACGTTGACGGCCTTGGAGATGTCGACCGAGCCGTCGGCGTTCTGCGGGCTGTAGTTGAGCTCGCACAGCGCGGAGTGGCCGGTGCCGGCGTTGTTCCACGGGCCGGAGGACTCGGCGGCGGGTGAGTCGAGCCGCTCGATGAGCTTGATGGACCAGCTGGGCTCCAGCTCCTGGAGGAGCACGCCCAGGGTGGCGCTCATGATGCCGCCGCCGATCAGCACTACGTCAAGAGGTTCGTCCACAGGTCTTTTGTCTCGCTTTTGGGGCCGCAATGGTTAATCGGGGTCCTTAGATCGGTCTAACTTGTGGGCAACTTCACTGCCCGGCCCCGACATGATTCCGTCTGTCATTGTGGCTCACCGCACGTGCCGGTGGAAGTTCAGGGGGGAGTTACGCTCGGGCGGTGCCACGCCTCTCTGACTCTCATCGCGCCTGGATCGACGAAGCCGTACGCCGCGTCGAGGCCGACGCGCAGCGCTCGGCCGACACCCATCTGCACGCGGTGCCCCTGCCGACGTGCCCCGAGATCGATCTCTACCTCAAGGACGAATCAAGCCATCCCACCGGCTCTCTGAAGCACCGCCTGGCCCGGTCGCTGTTCCTCTACGCGGTCTGCAACGGCTGGCTCCACGAGGGCTCAACGGTCGTCGAGGCCTCGTCGGGATCCACCGCGGTCTCGGAGGCCTACTTCGCCGGCCTCCTCGGGCTGCCGTTCGTCGCGGTCATGCCGCGCTCGACCTCGGAGGAGAAGGTGCGCCTGATCGAGTGGCACGGCGGCCGCTGCCACTTCGTCGACCGTGCTCCCGACATGTACGCAGAGGCCGAGCGCCTCGCCCGCGAGTGCGGCGGGCACTACATGGACCAGTTCACCTACGCCGAGCGGGCCACCGACTGGCGCGGCAACAACAACATCGCCGAGTCGATCTTCGACCAGATGTCGCAGGAGCGATACCCGGTGCCGACCTGGATCGTCGTCTCGGCCGGCACCGGCGGCACCTCGGCGACGATCGGCCGCTACCTCCACTACCGCCGCCACCCCACCAGGCTGATGGTCGCCGACCCGGAGAACTCCGCCTTCTACGGCGGCTGGGAGACGGACACCTCCGACTACGCCACCGGCATGCCGTCGCGCATCGAGGGGATCGGCCGGCCGCGGGTCGAGCCGTCCTTCGTCGGCGGGGTCGTCGACGACATGGTCCAGGTCCCCGACGCGGCGTCGATCGCGACGATGCGCTGGCTCTCGGCCCGGATGGGCCGCTCGGTCGGCCCCTCGACGGGCACCAACGTGTGGGCATCGCTGGGTGTCGTACGCGAGATGTCCGAGGCCGGCACCGAGGGCAGCGTCGTCTCGCTGCTGTGCGACTCCGGGGAGCGCTACCGCTCCTCCTACTACGACGACGGCTGGGTGAGCGAGAAGGGCATCGACCTGGCGCCGTACGCCTCGGCTCTCGCCGGCTACGAGCGCACCGGCGTCCTCGTCGACCCGTCCTGACGGGCCCAGATCCGCAGCCCCAGCGTGATCAGCGCCCACACGACGGCGACGATCAGGATCTCGTTGAGGACGTAGACCGGCCACGGCCCGAGCAGGTCGAGCATCGAGCCCGACTCCGGCTTGTAGCGCAGGTAGCCGTAGTTGGCGTCGAGGACGAGGTTGAGGACGTACGCCACGACGGCCCACGCCGCCGTCGTCGCGACCGTCCAGCCGTAGTCGCGCCACCGGGGTAGCAGCTTGAGCCCGAAGACCAGATAGACCGCGGCGGTCACGATCATCAGGTGCTGACCCCAGAAGGTGAAGTAGCTGACGTCCGGGAAGTCCATCACGTCCGGGGTGAACACGCCCTGCGTGGTCAGCGTGAGGCCCCAGAAGCAGGTCAGCGCGGTCGGGTAGGGATGGTGGGTCCACAGCGCGAACGCCGCCGCGACCCACGCCAGGTCGCACAGGTGGATCGGCAGATCGATGAAGAGATCGAAGTCGGTGACCCACTCGTGGGCCTGCAGCGGGATCGTCGTCAGCGGGATCGCGAGCGCGAATCCTCGTGAGAATCTCGACGGCTTCGCCTCGGTCCGCTGCCGTCTGCCCAGCCAGACGACAGCCACGATCCCCGCTGTGAGCAGGGACAACGGCACCAGGTGCGCCAGACCGTAAGCCTGCATGACGGAAGTCTGACGGGATTCTCGAAAAAATTCTTCCCAACCCGCGTCATGGGTCGGCGGGTGGCCCGTTTCATCGGCGAGAAGGTCGCCCACCGGTGGGGGGTGGACGAACTTCCAGGTGGCGGTCCCTCTGAATGCACACTGCGGGGGTGGTGTGCAATCAGAGGGACGCCTCGCTTTTAGGTGCGCTCAGGGGGCCGTTCCGGTCACCGCGGTCGCGTAGAGGTCCTCGTCGTGATGGATCTCCGCGACGAGCCCCTGCTCCCGCATCAGGCTCGCGGTGACGGCCGCCTGCTCCTGGCCGGCCTCGATGACGAGTACGCCGCCGGCGGCCAGATGCTTCGGAGCCTGCTCGATCACGCGGCGCTGGACGTCGAGCCCGTCCGCGCCGCCGTCGAGGGCCACGTGGTGCTCGTGGTCGCGCGCCTCGGGCGGCATGTTCCGGATCTGGTCGCTCGGCACGTACGGCGCGTTGGCCACGATCACGTCGAGCTCGAGGTCGTGGGGGAGCGGGTCGTAGAGATCGCCGAGGAGCACCCGTCGGTTTCGGGGTCTGAACGCAGTGGCCCCGAGCTTGTCGAGATTTCCCCGAGCGCACTCGACCGCCGCCGGGTCGATGTCGGTGGCCCAGACCTCCGCCTCCGGCCGGCGCGCCGCGATGGCGGCGCCCAGCGCTCCGGCCCCGCAGCCGAGGTCGAGCACCTTGGGTGCCGCGATTCGCTCGGCCGTCCGGCAGGCGAGCTCGACCATCAGCGCCGAGCGCTGCCGGGGCACGAACACCCCCGGTGCGACCCGGATCCGGAGCCCGCAGAACTCGGCCCAGCCCAGGATGAGCTCCAGCGGCTCGCCGGCCGCGCGGCGTACGACCATCTCCTCTCGCTCCAGGGCGGAGACCGGGGCGGACTCGAGCAGTGCCGCCTCGTCCTCGGCGAAGACGCAGCCGGCGGCGCGGAGCCGGGCGACGAGCCCCGGATCGGGAGAGGTGGAGGTCATTGGAGAAGATTGGCACGTGGACGCCGTGACCCTGATCGGATTTATCGTGGCCGGGTATGCCGCGTTCGTGACGATCGCGGCCGTGCTCGGCGTGGTGCTGAAGGCGCCCCGGCCGAAATGGCTGGATCAGGTGGCGTGGATGCTGGAGATCCTGGCGATCGTGCTCGCGATCGGTGCCCTGGCGGCCTGGTCGGGCGGACGCAAGCCGGAGTCGCTGTCGACCTTCCTGGGCTACCTCGGCGCGCTGGTGTGCCTGATGCCGCTCGCTCTGCAGACGATGCGCGGGGACCGCTCGACCTGGTCCTCGGGCGTGATCGCGGCGGCTGCCCTGGCGACGGGCGTCGTGGCCGTACGCGTCATGATGGTCCGGTGACCGCGACCTCCCCTGCCAAGACTCGTTCCGGTCCGCACCTGGTGCTGCTGACGGTCTACGCGATCTTCGTACTCGCCGCGGGAGCCCGGTCCCTGGTGCAGGTCTTCACCGCCTTCGACGAGGCCCCGATCGCCTACTCGCTCTCGGTCGTCGCCGCGGCGACGTACGTCGCGGGCTGGTTCGCGATCCGCCGGGCGGCCGGCGGGTCGGCGGGCTTCGCGAAGATCATGCTGTGGGTCGAGCTGGCCGGCGTCATCGTCGTCGGTGTCCTGTCCCTGGCCGTGCCGTCCTGGTTCCCGGATGACTCGGTATGGTCGAAGTTCGGGAGCGGATACGGTTTCGTTCCTGCCCTGTTGCCGATCCTGGGCCTGCTCTGGCTCTGGAAGGTCAACCCGAAGGAGACGGATGAGTCAGTCGACAGCCACCGCGATCTCGCCTGACTCAGGGGAGCACTGGTCCGCTCCGGGAGCGTGGACGGTCGCCGACGGCGTGCACCGGATCCCGCTGCCGCTGCCGATGGACGGGCTCAAGGCGGTCAACATCTACGTCCTCGAGGGCGACGACGGGCTCTCGCTGGTCGACGGTGGCTGGGCGATCACCGAGGGGCGGGAAGCGCTCGAGTCCGGGCTGAAGAATCTCGGCTTCGAGTTCGGTGACATCCGGCGGTTCCTCGTGACCCACGTACACCGCGACCACTACACGCTCGCCTCGGTCCTCGGTCAGGAGTTCGGCGCGGACGTGCTGCTCGGCGCCGGCGACCGGGCCACGCTCGAGCTCACCAACGGCGATCTCGACGGCTGGGTCTCGACCGACCGGCTGCTCGCGTACGCCGGTGCGCACGAGCTGGCCGCCGAGTGGGCCGCCAACCCGCCGCCCGCGCCCGATCTCTCCCACTGGCGGATGCCCTCGCAGTGGCTGGAGGGCGACGTACGCCTCGACGTGGCCGGGCGTGACCTCGATGCCGTGCACACCCCTGGCCACACCCAGGGCCACTACGTCTATGCGGACCTGGCCGGCTCGGTCCTGTTCGCCGGCGACCACGTGCTGCCCACGATCACACCGTCGATCGGCTTCGAGCCGGTGCCGGTCATCGACCCGCTCGGCGACTTCATGGCCTCGCTGACCAAGGTCAGGACCCTGCCAGACCTGCGGCTGCTGCCCGCTCACGGTCCGGTCGCCACCTCCTCGCACGCCCGCGTCGACGAGCTCCTGGCCCACCACGAGTCGCGGCTGGCCCAGTCGCTGGCGTCCTTGCAGGCTGGTCGACGCTCCGCGCTCGAGGTCGCCAACGACCTCGGCTGGACCCGCCACGAGCGCGCCTTCGCCGAGCTCGACTTCTTCAACGCCGGCCTCGCCGTCATGGAGACCAAGGCCCATCTCGAGCTGCTGGCCGCCCGCGGTCAGGCGACCCGTGAGGAGACCGAGGCGAGCGTGCTCTTCGCCCCTGTCAGCGCGTGAGCCGCATCGGGGTGTGCGGGATGCCGTCCTCGAGGAACTCCTCGCCGTCCTTCACGAACCCGAACTTGGCGTACCAGCCGGCCAGCGGCGTCTGAGCGTCGAGGACGACGTCGCGATCGGTGACGGCCTCGACGGCGGCGGTCATGATCACGTCGGCCAGGCCCTTGCCGCGGTGGGTGGGGGCGAGGACGACGCGGCCGATCCGCCATACGTCGCCGTCGTCGAGGATGCGGGCGGTGCCGGCGAGCTGGTCGCCGTCGCTCAGCACCACGTGACGCGTCCCGGGCTCGAGGTCACGGCCGTCCAGGTCGAGGTAGGGGCAGTCCTGCTCGACGATGAAGACGTCTTGGCGCAGCCGCCACAGGGAGTACGCGGTCTTGGGGGACAGGTCGTCGAAGGACGAGATGGCGACGTCGGTCATGGGTGGATTCTCGCAACCAGTAGTGTTGGCGGGAACAGACAGGGGAGGCCGGAAGGCCTGAGAGTGCGGCGAACAGCGCCGCAGACCCTCCGAACCTGCTCCGGTTGATACCGGCGAAGGGAGTCAGGAATGCGCATGCGTACGCCTGCCATCGCTGCCACTGCTATCTCGGCGCTGCTGCTGTCCGCGTGCGGGGGCAGCCCCGCTGAGCCGGACGCCGAGCCGTCGAGCGGAGCCGACGACAAGACCGTCGTGCTGCTGACCCACGACAGCTTCACGCTGCCGAAGGAGGTGCTGGCCGAGTTCACCGAGAAGACCGGCTACACCGCCGAGATCCGGCACGCGGGCGATGGTGGCGAGCTGACCACCAAGATCGCCCTGGACACCGGCAACCCCGACGGTGACGCGGTCTTCGGCGTCGACAACACCTTCGCCAGCCGCGCGATCGACCAGGGCGCGCTGGAGGCCTACACGCCGAAGACGATCCCGGCTGGGGTCGACGAGTTCAACCTCCCGGGCGACGAGAAGCACTTCCTCACCCCGGTCGACAACGGCAGCGTGTGCGTCAACATCGACACCGAGTGGTTCGCCGCGAAGAAGCTGACGCCGCCGACGTCGCTCGACGACCTGGCCGAGCCGGCGTACAAGGATCTCTTCGTCACGCCGGGTGCGGCGACGTCGACGCCGGGGATGGCGTTCCTGCTGGCGACCGTGGCCGAGTACGGCGAGGACGGCTGGGCCGACTACTGGGGCAAGCTGATGGACAACGGCACCAAGGTCGTCGACGGCTGGGACCAGGCCTACTACTCAGACTTCACCCAGGGCGGCGGCAAGGGGACGCGACCGATCGTCGTGTCGTACGACTCCTCGCCGGCCTTCACCGTCAAGGACGGCAAGACGACGACCAAGGCGCTGCTGGACACCTGCTTCCGACAGGTCGAGTACGCCGGTGTGCTCGAGGGCGCCGACCACCCCGAAGGCGCCAAGGCGCTGATCGACTTCATGCTCTCCGACAGCGTGCAGGGGGCACTGCCGGAGAGCATGTACGTGTTCCCCGTCTCCTCCGGCGTCGAACTGCCTGCCGACTGGGCGAAGTTCGCCCAGCAGCCGACCTCGCCACTCTCGGTGGAGCCTGAGGAGATCGACGAGAACCGGGAAGCGTGGCTGGCGACCTGGAGTGACACGATCGCGCAGTGAGCTCCACCCGTCGTGCTGTGACCCGGCGAATCGGGACCCTGGTCGCGCTCGCCGCTCTCCCGGTGGCCGTGCTGGCGGTCTTCTTCGTCCTGCCGGTCATCGGGATGGTGCAGCGCGGCCTGTTCTTCGAAGGATCCTTCGATCCGTCGGTCGTGACCAGGATCCTGGGGCGCCCGGAGATCCAGCGCGCGCTCTGGTTCACGCTGTGGTCCTCGGGGCTGGCGACGGTGCTGAGCGTCGCGCTCGGGCTGCCGGCCGCCTTCGCGCTCTATCGGCTGAGCTTTCCGATGCAGCGGATCATCCGGGCGGGGCTGCTGGTGCCGTTCGTGCTTCCCACCGTCGTCGTCGGTGTCGCCTTCCGCGAGCTCATCGGCGAGGCCGGGCTGTTGGCCGGGTTGGGGCTCGACGGGACGCCGACGGCCATCATCCTCGGGCTGGTCTTCTTCAACGCCTCGGTGGTCATCCGTGCGGTCGGGGCGGCCTGGGAGTCGCTCGACCCGCGCCCCGGGGAGGCCGCTGCCGCTCTCGGAGCGTCGCCTTCCCGGGTCCTGTGGACGATCACCCTGCCCGCGCTGCGTCCCGCGATCGTCTCCGCGGCCTCGGTGGTCTTCCTCTTCTGTGCGACCGCGTTCGGGATCGTGCTCACCCTCGGCGGGGTGCGCTACAACAGCATCGAGACCGAGATCTACAAGCTGACCTTCACGCTGTTCGACCTTCCCGGTGCCGCGGTGCTGTCGGTGCTCCAGCTGGTGGTCGTCATCGGGCTGCTGGTCGTGGCCGGCCGACTGCGCTCGGTGCCGGATCCCGCGCAGTCCCGGGTCGTCGTACGCCGCCGGCGGGTCTCGCTGCGAGACATCCCGGCTCTGTTGTCGACGTCGGTGCTGGTCCTGCTGGTCGCCGGGCCGCTGCTCGCCCTGCTGCTCGGGTCGCTGCGAGACGATGACCGGTGGAGTCTCGGGAACTACGCGGCCCTGCAGACTCCCGGGTTCGACCCTCCGCTGCCGGTGCCGGTCACGACCGCGCTGATGACCTCGCTGGCGGTTGCGGTGCAAGCCTCCTTGGTCGCGCTGGCCCTCGGGCTGCTGGTCGCTTTCGCGGTGACGCGCCGGTCCCGTTCGGTGGCCGAGCGGCGGGTACGTTCCGTCCTGGACGGGCTCTTCATGGTGCCGCTCGGGGTCAGCGCCGTCACGCTGGGGCTCGGGCTCTACCTGACCCTCGGGTCCGCCCCGCTCGACTTCCGCGACGAGCCGTGGCTGGTGCCGCTCGCACAGGCTCTCGTCGCGTTGCCCCTGGTCGTACGCACCCTGGTGCCGGTCCTGGGATCGGTCGACGACCGCCTCCGCCAGGCCGCCGCCGGGCTCGGGGCCGGGCCGTTGCGCGCGGTCATGACCGTGGACGTACCTGCCATCTGGAAGCCGCTCCTCGCCTCCTCCGGGTTCGCGTTCGCGGCGTCGCTCGGGGAGTTCGGCGCGACCTCCTTCCTCGTGCGCGAGGAGCGCCCCACCCTCCCCGTCGTCATCCTCCGATTGCTCTCCCGTCCAGGCTCGGACAACTACGGCATGGCCCTCGCCGCCGCCTGCGTCCTCGCAGCCACCACCGCCGTCGTGATGCTCCTCGTCGAGCGTCTCCGCGTACCTTCGATCGGAGCACTGTGAACCAGGATCGAGGTTGCGATGCTGTCGCTGCGTGAGGTGTCGGTGGCGTACGACGGGAAGGCGGCCGTCTCGGACGTCAGCCTGGAGCTGGCGGACGGGGAGGTGCTGGCGCTGCTCGGGCCGTCGGGGTCGGGGAAGTCGACGCTGCTGCGGGCCGTGGCGGGGCTGGAGCCGGCGTCGGGGGAGATCAGCTGGGACGGGCGGGAGCTGCGCGGGGTGCCGACGCACAAGCGTGGCTTCGCGCTGATGTTCCAGGACGGGCAGCTGTTCTCGCACCTCAGCGTCGCGAACAACGTCGCCTACGCGATGCGGTTGCGCCGGATCCCGGCCGCCGACCGTACGAGGAAGGTCGCCGACCTGCTGGAGCTCGTCGGCCTGGGCGGCTACCAGGACCGCCTCCCGGGCACGCTGAGCGGTGGCGAGCGGCAGCGGGTCGCGCTCGCGCGGGCGCTCGCGGTCGAACCGCGGCTGCTGCTCCTCGACGAGCCGCTCTCCGCGCTCGACGCCGGGCTGCGGGAACGGCTCGCGGGGGACCTGCGTCGGATCCTGCACGAGGCGGGCACCACCGCGCTGATGGTCACCCACGACCAGGAGGAGGCCTTCGCGGTCGCCGACCGGATCGCGCTCCTGCGCGACGGTCACCTGGTGCAGGCGGGAACCCTGCGGGAGGTGTGGGCGAGGCCCACGGACACCTGGGCCGCCCTGTTCCTGGGCTATGCCCGCGTGCTCGAGGGGCCGGCGGCGTACACGGTCCTGAAGGCCGCCGGGATGGCACCGGCCGAAGCGGTTGCGCTGCGCCGCTCGGCCTTCGTCGCCGACCCGTCCGGACCACTCACCGGCACCGTGGTCTCGGCCAGGGCCACGCCGGAGCAGCACCGGCTCGTCGTACGTCTCGATGACGTCGGGGACGTCGACGCCGTCGCCGACTCGGCACCGGCGCCGGGGGAGTCGGTCAGGCTGAGGGTCGAGCCGAATCGGCTGGCGATCCCCGCATCGGCCGAGGGATCAGGCACCCAGGAATCGGCAGAGCAACCACCGGCCACTTAGAATTAGCGGCTATGTATCGTCGCGCTCAGATCTTCCTCGTCAGCAGCGCGCTGATCTTCGGCCTGATCGCAGTCGTGACCGCGCAGATCGTCGACAAGCGCATGCTCGACCCGGAGGGCTTCCTCGGACCGTCCTGGCTCCGCCTTCCCCTCCTCGTCGGAGCTGCGCTCCTCGTCGACCTCGTGCCACGAACGCTGTGGAAGTCGAAGTTCAGGTGGAAGGACATGGGGCCGATCTTCAAGGAGCGGGTCCGCACCCACTGGACCCGTGAGCGGCTGACGCTGGTGGCGTTGGGCATCGTCTGCTTCTACCTGGTCTACGTCTGCTACCGGAACCTCAAGTCGTTCCTGCCGTTCGTGGTGCCGGAGACCTATGAGTTCGACCACGAGCTGCACCTGATCGACAAGGCGGTGTTCTTCGGCGCCGACCCGGCGATCGTGCTCCACGACCTCCTCGGCACCGGCTGGGCGGCCTGGTTCCTCTCCTACATCTACATGTGGTTCCTGCCGCTGGTGCCGTTCGCCGTCGCCGGCTGGCTGGTGTGGTCGCGCAACCTCGCCTACGGCTACTGGTTCGTGAGCTCGCAGTGCATCGCCTGGATCCTGGGCACGGTCTCGTACTACTGCCTGCCGACGGTCGGTCCGGGCCTGCAGTACCCCTATCTCTACGCGGACCTGCCCGAGACACCGGCGAGCACACTGATGGAGTCGCTGGTCTTCACCCGACAGCACGTGCTCTTCGACGTCGACGCCAACGTGGTGCAGTCGGTCGGTGGCTTCGCCTCGCTGCACTGCGGCATCACCCTGCTGGTGGCGCTGATGATCCAGGCGACGGTCAACAACAAGATCGCCCGCTGGGCCGGTTGGATCAACTTCGGGATCACCGTCGTCGCGACCATCTACTTCGGCTGGCACTACCTCGCCGACGACATCGCGGGCTGCATGATCGCGCTCGTCGCCTTCTACTTCGGCGGCCTGGCGGCCGGCCAGAAGTTCCAGCGCAAGGGTGTGCGGCGACTCGTCGCGGAGTCCGACGAGATCGCCGACCGCGAGTCGAAGGTCGCCCACGAGCTGACCTGATCCGGGCTTGATCGAGGCTTAAGGTGGCGGTGTGACCGCCATCGATGCAGCCTCATTGACCGCACTTCTCGACGGGCGATACGCGGGAGTCCGGGAGGACGTACGCAAGTCCCTGATCGAGCGTGCCGACTTCCTCGACGAGGTCGAGGAACTGTCCCGGCCGGAGTATCGCGAGCGCGTACGGGAGGTGCTTCTCGACGTCTCCGCGTCCGGTCTGACCGGGCTCGGGTTCCCGAAGGAGTACGGCGGGGGCGGTGACGTCGGCGCCTCCATCGCCGCCTTCGAGGAGATGGCCGGCGGCGACCTGTCTCTGCTGGTGAAGTCGGGCGTGCAGTTCGGGCTCTTCGGAGGCGCGATCCTGCAGCTCGGGACCGCGCGCCACCACGATCGGTATCTCGCCGACATCGTCTCCGGGAGCCTGCTCGGGTGCTTCGCGATGACCGAGCACGGCCACGGGTCCAACGTGGCCGCCGTGGGGACCGTGGCCACCTACGACCCGGATGCGCGGGAGTTCGTCATCGAGACGACCCGGGAGGATGCGTACAAGGACTACATCGGCAACGCCGCGGCCCACGGTGAGCTCGCGGTCGTCTTCGCCCAGCTCGTGGTCGGCGGCGAGGAGCGCGGCGTCCATGCCCTGGTGGTGCCGATCCGGGTGGGCGGCGCGCCTGCTCCCGGCGTCCGGATCGAGGACGACGGACCCAAGATGGGGCTCAACGGCGTCGACAACGGACGACTGTGGTTCTCGGGCGTGCGGGTGCCGCGTACATCCCTCCTGAACCGCTTCGCGGACGTCACCGAGGCCGGCGAGTACGTCTCCGAGATCGAGTCGGCCGGGCGGCGCTTCTTCACCATGCTCGGCACGCTCGTGCAGGGACGCGTCTCGGTCGGCGGCGCCGGGATCCGGGCATCCGAGGTCGCGCTGACGATCGCGGTCCGCTACGCGCTGCGGCGCCGGCAGTTCGAGGCGTCCTCGGACGCCGAGGAGTCGCTGCTCCTCGACTACGGCCAGCACCAGCGGCGGCTGCTGCCGTTGCTCGCGCGGACCTATGCGCTGCGCTTCGCGCAGGAGGTCGTACGCGACGACCTGCACGACGTCTTCTCCGGCGTCACGACCTCCGAGCACGCCCGGCGCGAGCTCGAGTCGCGAGCGGCCGGCACCAAGGCCCTGGCGACCTGGCACGCGACCCGAACGATCCAGGAGTGCCGCGAGGCCTGCGGCGGGGCCGGCTATCTGGCCGCCAACCGGTTTGCGGCCCTGAAGGCCGACACCGACGTCTTCACGACCTTCGAGGGCGACAACACGGTGCTGCTGCAACTGGTCGCCAAGGGCCTGCTCACCGGCTACTCCAGCGAGTTCGAGGAGATGGACCAGCTCGATCTCGTACGCTTCGTGGCCGGTCTCGCCGTCGAGACGGTCTTGGAGCGGACCGCCGTGCACAAGCTGCTCGAGCGGGTCCGCGACGTCGTCCCGATCGCTGGGGAGCGGGAGCCGGACATCCTCGACTCCGACTACCACCTGGCGATGCTGCGCTTCCGCGAGGAGCACATGCTCGCCGGCGTCGCCCGGCGGCTTCAGTCGGGGGTCAAGGCCGGGCGCGAGCCGGGGGCGGTCTTCTCGACCGTGCAGGACCACGTCATCGGTGTCGCTCATGCGCACGTGGAGCGGCTGGTCCACGAGGCGTTCCGCGAGAAGGTCCGCGGGCTGCCTTCGGGGGCTGTGCGGGATCTGATGGACGTCCTCTGCGACCTCAGCGCCCTCTCGGTCATCGAGGCCGACCGCGCCTGGTTCATGGAGCACGGCCGCCTCTCCTCCGAGCGCTCCAAGGCCATCACCGCCGAGGTCAACCGCCTCTGCCGCCAGCTGCGCCCGGATGCGCGGCTGCTCGTCGACGGCTTCGGCGTGCCGGAGGAGCTGCTGCGGTCGGAGGACCTGCTCGGCTGAGGGGCGGCGGATGCTCACCGAGGTAACTCGGTTGGGTGGCGCTTACTTCGTGGAACTCCGCGAGGTAAGCGCGCGGCCACCGAGGTAACTCGGTGAGCATCCACCAGCGCACCGCGCGATAACGGGCCGCTGACTCTCCACAGGCGGCGTTCGGGTCCGGGTTATCCACAGCCAGCCGATATCTGGTCGGAAACGTCGGTGTGAGGGCAAACCCTGGGACGCATGGACCCACTACGACTCATCACCGCCGCTGAAGGCTTCTTCACCCGCCGCGAAGCCAAGAACGCCGGCTACGCAGACCGCGAGATCACCGGGGTCGTCCGTCAGGGCGCATGGCGTCGGATCAGACGCGGGGCGTACGTGTTCGCCGACGAATGGGCAGCACTCGACCCGGTCGGACGACATCGCGTGCGTGCCCGAGCCGTGCAACGTTCGCTGGGCAGCAAGATCGCTCTGAGCCACGTGTCCGGCATGGTCGCTCACGGGATCGACCTGTGGGGTGTGGACCTCGCCAAGGTGCACGTGACCAGGCTCGATGGCGCAGGAAGACCGCTCGAGGGAGACGTCGTCCATCACCTGGGTGTCATCGGGGAGGAGGAGATCGAGATACGCGACGGGCTGCGTACGCTGCCTGCGGTGCGATGCGCGCTGGAGACGAGCCTCCAGGCCCACGACGAGGTCACTCAGTGCCTTCTGGATGCCGGTCTTCGAGCGAAGGCATTCACGAAGGAGGAGCTGATCGCCGAATACAAGCGGATGAACCAGTGGCCCTTCAGCCATCCGCTCGGAGCCGCCGTCGCACACGCTGATCCGTTGTCGGGATCGATCGGGGAGTCGCGCTGCCTGTGGATGTTCCGCGTCGGAGGGCTACCACGTCCTGAGCTTCAGGTGCCTGTCTATCGGGCGGACGGTTCGCTGGTCGGCGTCGTCGACTGGGCTTGGCCGCAGTTCCGGTTGTTCGGTGAGTTCGACGGCAAGGTGAAATACGGAAAACTGCTCAGGCCTGGTCAGTCGCCCAGCGATGCGGTGTTCGAGGAGAAGCGGCGTGAGGACGAGATCAGAGAGATCACTGATTACGGTTTCGTACGCGTCATCTGGGATGACCTGTACAGCCCGCACCGCACGTTGGGTCGGTTCAAGTCCCGGATGCAGATCGCCAGCTGAAACCCAAACGGATGGTTGACTGACCATGTGGCCAGGATGATCCTCATCAACGGAATGCCCGGGGTGGGTAAGTCGACGCTCGCCAGGCGCTTCGCGGCCGACCACCCGGGCACGCTGGTGTGTGACATCGATCTGCTGCGTACCTTCATCAGCGGGTGGCGAGGCGACTTCATCGGCGCCGGCGCACGGATCCGCCCTGCGGTGCTGGGGCTGATCCGCGGCTACCTCAGCGAGTCCGGCGACGTCGTGCTTCCACAGCTGTTCGCCAGAGTCAGCGAGCTCCAACGCTTCGAGGTGGCGGCGCGCGACGTCGGCGCCGAGTTCGTAGAGGTCATGCTAGAGGCCGTCGAGGACGACGCGTTACGCCGCTTCCACGGTCGCGACGACGGCAACGATCCCTGGCATCCGATCGTGAGGGAGATCGTGGCGGAGTCCGGGGGCGACGAGCACCTCCGTGCGTACGCCTCCAAGCTCGCCGACCTGGTGGCCCAGCGCCCCGCGACGAAGGTCGTCCGCAGCGTCGCGGGCGAACTGGAGGCGACGTACGACTCTTTGCGCGCCGCGCTCGGTGAATGCTGACCGAGTTACCTCGGTGAGCATCCGCGCCCTGACCGAGTTACCTCGGTGAACGAACACTTCCTTCGCGGAACTCCACGAAGGAAGTGACACCCGACCGAGTTACCTCGGTCAACGTTCACGCGCCCTGACCGAGTTACCTCGGTCAGCCAACCGACCGCCTCAGTGAGCGGTGTTCTTGAACCGATCGATCGAGGCGGCGATCTCCGACTCCGCAGCAGCCTTGCCGACCCAGTCGGAGCCCTTGACGGTCTTGCCGGGCTCGAGGTCCTTGTAGTGCTCGAAGAAGTGCTTGATCTCGTTGAGCGTCCACTCGTCGACATCCGCGAGGTCCTGGATGTGGTCGAAGCGGGGGTCGCAGGGGACGCAGAGGACCTTCTCGTCCTGGCCCTTCTCGTCCTCCATGACGTACATCGCGACCGGGCGGGCCTCGACCAGCACACCCGGGAAGAGCGGGTAGGGGGTGAGCACCAGCGCGTCGAGCGGGTCACCATCCCCACCGAGGGTGTCTTCGATGTAGCCGTAGTCTGCGGGGTACATCATGGAGGTGAACAGCACGCGGTCGAGTCGAAGCCGGTTCGACTCGTGGTCCACCTCGTACTTGTTGCGGGATCCCTTGGGGACCTCGATCAGTACGTCGAACTCCTGCGTCACTTCTCTGCCTCCAGACAAACCCAAAAACGGAATGCCGGACAGTCTGACACCGATCGGCGTCAGACCCGGCATCGAGGAGGATATCCGTGGAGCCCCAAAGCGCGCCGAAGTGGCCCTCCGAGGAGCCGGAGGAGAGCCGCGGGAAGCTGGCGATCGTGGTGCCGCTGGTGCTCGCGCTGCTGGTGGCTGCCGCGGCAGGGGCGTACGCCCTGGGGTGGGTCCGCTACGCCCGCGGCAACGTCGCGCCGACCCCTCCGCCCGCCCCGTTGAGCATCGCCGCCGTCAGCCCCGCGGCGGTCGCGGGCGAGCAGACCAGAGCTCCGGGAAAGCCTGATCAGGCCGCGCTGGAGCAGGTGATGCGGGAGATGGTCGGCGACAAGCGGCTCGGCAAGCACCTCAAGGCGGCGATCGCGCCGCTCGCGGGCGACCCGCTGGTCACCCACGGCACCGGGGCCGCGACCCCGGCGAGCGTCACCAAGCTGCTGACCAGCGTCGCGGTGCTCGAGGCGTACGGCCCCGAGCGCCGGTTCGAGACCAGCACCACGCTCCAGGGGAGCACCGTCACCCTCGTCGGGGGAGGTGACGCATCTCTCAGCTCCAGCGACCTGGACGCCCTCGCCGCCGAGACGGCGCGGGAGCTCGGCACCACCAAGTCGGTCACTCTGGCCTACGACGACAGTCTCTTCGGTGGTCCCACGGTGAGTCCCACCTGGCGACGCACCTACCTGGGCGAGGAGGTCGGCGGGATCACCGCGCTGTCGGTCGACCACGGCGGCTCCCAGCTGACGGGTTACAGCCGGGACCCGTCGGCGCAGGCCGCCGAGCAGTTCAAGAAGGCCCTGGCCAAGCACGGGATCAAGGTCGTCGGGAAGCCCGCGAGGGGAGCGAAGGCAGGCACCCAGCTCGCCGTACGTCAGGGCGACACGCTGCGCGAGATCGTCGAATACACCCTGCAGCACAGCGACAACCAGCTCGCCGAGATCCTCGCCCGCCACGTCGGGGTCGCCGAAGGAGCACCGACGTTCGACGGCTCCACCGCGGCGATCACGGCCACGCTGAAGGAGCTCGGCATCGACACCACCGGCCTGGTCCTCCGCGACGGCTCCGGCCTCTCCCGGCAGAACCTGATCCCGCCGACGCTGCTGGTGAGTACGCTCCAGACGGCCGCCAGCCCCAATCGTCCCGAGCTCGCGCCGGCGATGACGGGCCTTCCTGTCGCCGGCTGGGTCGGCTCCCTCTCGCGGCGGTTCAACTTCGACGCCGAGCCGGGTCGCGGCCGCGTCCGGGCGAAGACCGGAACCCTCACCGGCGTCTCCGGGCTCTCCGGCATCGCGGTCGACGCCCGCGGTACGCCGTTCGTCGTCGTACTCATGGCCGACGGCTTCAAGCCGCCGCAGACCCTGGACGTACGCGACGCCCTCGATGACGCGATGACGGCGGTCGCGACGTGTCGATGCTCGGCATAGGTCCGGTCGGATACGGTCGTACGCATGACCCATCGTGCTGAGGACCCCGCCCCGTCCGGAGCGACCATGGTCGACTGGGACCTGGCCGTACGCCTCGGTGCGACGGTCGGTGGAGATGGCCCGATCGTCTCGCGCAGCGAGGCTCAGCACGCCGTCGAGGAGCTGCGCGCGGACGCCGCCAAGGCGACCGAGTTCGTACGCGCCTTCACCGGTCTGGACGCGCCCCGCGACACGGCGCCGGTCCTGGTGGTGGACAGAAGGGGCTGGATCCAGGCCAACGCCGACACCTTCGCCCACGTGATCTCGCCGGTGGTCGACCGGATCACCGCGAAGCGCGCCCCGGGAACCCTCACCCAGGCAGTCGGCTCCAAGATCAGCGCTGCCGAGGTCGGCGGCCTGCTCGGCTTCATGTCCTCGAAGATCCTCGGCCAGTTCGACCCGTTCTACGGGCCGTCGGGGCGGCTGCTGCTGGTCGCGCCCAACGCGGTCCACGTCGAGCGCGAGCTCGGCCTCGACCCGACCGACTTCCGGCTGTGGGTCTGCCTCCACGAGGAGACCCACCGGGTCCAGTTCACCGCCAGCCCGTGGATGCGCGACCACCTCTTCGCCCAGATCGAGGGCCTCTCCGAAGCGATGGACCCGGCCTCGATCTTCGACGGCGGCCTGCAGCGCGTCACCGAGGCGCTCAAGGGCAACGGCAGCATCGTGGACGCGTTCGCCAAGCCCGAGCAGAAGGAGATCATCGACCGGGTCACCGGGATGATGTCGCTGCTCGAGGGCCACGCCGACGTGGTCATGGACGACGTCGGCCCCGGCGTGATCCCGAGCGTCACCACGATCCGCAAGGCCTTCAACAAGCGCCGCCAGGGCATCGGCGTACTCGACCGCCTGCTGCGCCGCCTGCTCGGGCTGGAGGCCAAGATGGCCCAGTACCGCGACGGCGCGAAGTTCGTACGCCACGTGGTCGACCGGGTCGGCATGGAAGAGTTCAACGCCGTCTTCGTCGGCCCCGAGAACCTCCCGACCAAGGCCGAGATCGTCGAGCCGGACGCCTGGGTGACCCGGGTCCTGTGAGCGAGCGCCAGCGAGCGACAATCCAATACAGCATGCCGCCGCTTCCGTATTCTTCGCTCTCCTCGACGGAGGCGGCGGCGGCATGAGCCTGCACCCTTCGGTTGCTGCGGTACGCCGCCCTGTCCGCGCCGCACTGGAGCGGCTCGAGCCGGGCGAGAAGGTGATCGTCGCCTGCTCCGGGGGAGCGGACTCGCTGGCGCTGGCCTCGGCCGCGGTCTTCGAGGGCCACAAGCTCGGGCTGCACATCATCGGCGCGACCGTCGACCACGGGCTGCAGGACGGCAGCCAGGCGCAGGCCGCGAAGGTCGTCGGACAGCTCGCCGAGATGGGCGCCGACGAGACCGTGACCGCGACGGTGGAGGTCAAGGCCGACGGCGAGGGCCCCGAGGCCGCGGCGAGGCAGGCGCGTTACGCGGTCCTCGACCAGCTCGCCGAGCGCTTCGGCGCGAGCGTGATCCTGCTCGGCCACACCCGCGACGACCAGGCCGAGACCGTGCTGCTGGGGCTGACCAGGGGCTCGGGCGCGCGCAGCCTCTCCGGGATGCGAGCCAGTTTCGACCGCTACCGAAGGCCGCTCGTGGCGACGACCAGGATCGACACCGAGACCGCCTGCCAGGTCGAGGGCCTCGACTTCTGGCAGGACCCGCACAACCGCGACTTCGCCTACACCCGCGCGCGCATCCGCCACCGCGTCCTGCCCACGCTGGAGGAGGACCTCGGCCCAGGGGTCGCCGACGCGCTGGCTCGCACCGCCGAGCAGCTCCGTGAGGACGCCGACTTCATCGACGACATCGCCGAGGCGATGCACCGCGAGCTCGGCGGATCCCTCCCGGTCGAGACCCTCGCCGGGTATCCCTCCGCCGTCCGCACCAGAGTCCTCCGGCTCGCCGCCATCGAGGCCGGCAGCCCGCCGGCGGAGCTCACCCGTGAGCACGTCAAGGCCGTCGACGAGCTGGTCACCGGCTGGCACGGCCAGCGCTGGATCGACCTCCCAGGACACCTGCGGGCGAAGCGTACGAACGGTTGTATCGCCTTCGAATCGGGACCGTTCACGCCCAGCACTTGAGCGACGCAGCAAGGAGGGAGCGTGCCGCCGAGGAACGAGGCGAGTGGGCTTCCGACGCGCAAGGAGCTAGACGGCCGGAGGTCGTCTAGAGTGGCGCCCATGGACACCGAGTACGTCGGCGACGACCTCGTGAAGACCCTGTTCACCCACGACGAGATCCAGGCGAAGGTCGAAGAGCTGGCCCGCCGGATCGAGAAGGACTACGAGGGCCAGGAGCTGCTGATCGTCGGCGTCCTACGCGGTGCGGTGATGATCATGGCCGACCTCGCGCGCGCCCTGAACCGCCACGTCGAGATGGACTGGATGGCCGTCTCCTCCTACGGCTCCGGCACCAAGTCGTCCGGCGTGGTGAGGATCCTGAAGGACCTCGACACCGACGTCACCGGCAAGCACGTGCTCGTCGTGGACGAGATCATCGACTCCGGCCTGACCCTGACCTGGCTGACCTCCAACCTCACCAGCCGCGGCCCGGCGAGCATCGAGATCGCCACCCTGCTCCGCAAGCCCGAGGCGGTCAGCATGCCGGTCGACGTCAAGTACGTCGGCTGGGACATCCCCGACGAGTTCGTGGTCGGCTACGGCCTCGACTTCAACGAGAAGTACCGCAACCTGCGCGACATCTCGACCCTCGCGCCGCACATCTACAGCTGAGGCTGGAACTGAGCAGGCGAGCGCCTGCTGTTACGCCAACAGCGGAACCGCGCAGATGGGGTGGGCACGATTTGGCGTGTACCGTCGTTCTAAATGACGTGCGCGCTGCCCTGCGTGCGTGTCTGACCCCGTAAACGGTTGAAAGAAGCCTGTGAAGCGCATATTCAAAGGTCCCTGGCTGTGGATCATCGTGGCAGTGCTCGGTGTGATCCTCGCGCTGCAGTACCTGGCCCCCCGCAACGGCGGCGACGAGATCACCACCAGCCAGCTGACGTCGTACATCCAGGACGACAAGGTCAAGGAGATCACGTTCGTCGACGGCGACCAGGAGATCAAGGCGACCCTGGTCAAGGGCACCCGTGATGGCGGCTCCGAGGTCACGACCTCCTGGGTCGACGGTGACCAGGAAGCGCTCATCGAGATGGTGCGCAAGACCCAGGCCGAGGGTGAGAACCTCAAGAAGTTCAGCTCCGAGGTGGCCAAGCCCTCGGTGCTCGGCTCGATCCTGAGCTTCGTACTCCCGTTCGCACTGATCATCATCCTGTTCCTGTTCCTGATGAACTCGATGCAGGGTGGTGGCGGCCGCGGGGTCATGCAGTTCGCCAAGTCCAAGGCGAAGCTGATCACCAAGGACATGCCCAAGACGACGTTCGCCGACGTCGCCGGTGCTGACGAGGCGGTCGAGGAGCTCCAGGAGATCAAGGAGTTCCTGCAGGAGCCTGCGAAGTTCCAGGCCGTCGGCGCCAAGATCCCCAAGGGCGTGCTGCTCTACGGCCAGCCGGGCACCGGTAAGACCCTGCTCGCGCGAGCCGTCGCGGGCGAGGCGGGCGTGCCGTTCTACTCGATCTCCGGTTCGGACTTCGTCGAGATGTTCGTCGGTGTCGGTGCGAGCCGTGTCCGCGACCTGTTCGAGCAGGCCAAGGAGAACGCTCCCGCCATCGTCTTCATCGACGAGATCGACGCCGTCGGCCGTCACCGCGGTGCCGGCATGGGCGGGGGCCACGACGAGCGCGAGCAGACGCTCAACCAGCTCCTCGTGGAGATGGACGGCTTCGACGTACGCGGCGGGGTCATCTTGATCGCGGCGACCAACCGTCCCGACGTGCTCGACCCGGCGCTGCTGCGCCCGGGCCGCTTCGACCGCCAGATCCAGGTGGACGCTCCCGACCTCGCCGGTCGCGAGAAGATCCTGCAGGTCCACGCCCGCGGCAAGCCGCTGGCCGGCGACATCGACCTCGACTCGGTCGCCCGCCGGACCCCCGGGTTCTCCGGTGCCGATCTGGCCAACGTGCTCAACGAGGCCGCGCTGCTGACCGCTCGCAGCGACCAGAAGCTGATCACCAACAAGGCGCTCGACGAGGCCATCGACCGGGTCATCGCCGGCCCGCAGAAGCGCACGCGTCTGATGAGCGAGCAGGAGAAGCTCATCACCGCCTACCACGAAGGTGGCCACGCGCTGGTCGCCGCGGCCCTGCCGGGCCCGGACGTGGTCCAGAAGATCACGATCCTGCCGCGCGGCAAGGCGCTGGGCTACAACCTGGTGATGCCCGACGACGACCAGTACAGCCAGACGCGCTCGGCGATGCTCAACAAGCTCTCCTACATGCTCGGTGGCCGCGCCGCGGAGGAGCTCATCTTCCACGACCCGACCACGGGTGCTGGCAACGACATCGAGAAGGCGACCAACCTCGCCCGCGCGATGGTCACCCAGTTCGGTATGACCGAGCGCCTCGGTGCGATCAAGCTCGGCGAGTCCAACGGGGAGCCGTTCCTGGGCCGCGACATCGGTCACCAGCGCAACTACTCCGAGGAGGTCGCCGCCGTCGTCGACGACGAGACCAAGAAGCTCCTCGCCACCGCGCACCAGGAGGCCTTCGACATCCTCGAGGAGAACCGGGACGTCCTCGACACCCTGGTCCTGGAGCTCCTCGAGAAGGAGACGCTCTCCAAGCACGAGGTCGCCGAGATCTTCGAGCCGCTGCGTCGCCGCGACCCGCGTCCGGCCTGGACCGGCTCCGACACCCGCCGCCCCTCCGAGCGCCCAGCGGTCGAGATCCCGCGGTGGATCGTCGAGCGCGACAAGGAGAACCTCGCCAAGGCGATCCGCGCCGCCGGGAAGCAGTCGGGCGCCCAGTCCGGCCCCCAGTCCGCCAACGGTGTCGACGTCGCCAAGCCGGCCGAGGCCGGCTCGCCCGAGGGCACCCCGCCCGCCTGATACTGAAGACATGTCCGACAACTTCGATGACGTAGCGCCGGTCCATGTCCCCGAGCGGGACGTGACGGACGTACCGGTGTTCGACCAGAAGCGGGCCGAGGCGGCCGTGCGCGAGCTGCTCTACGCGATCGGGGAGGATCCCGATCGCGAAGGGCTGCTCGACACGCCCGCCCGCGTCGCTCGCGCCTACCAGGAGGTGACCCGCGGGCTGCACCAGACGCCCGAGGAAGTGCTCACCACGACCTTCGACCTCGGCCACGACGAGATGGTCCTGGTCCGTGACATCGAGCTGTGGTCGATGTGCGAGCACCATCTGGTGCCGTTCACCGGCGTCGCCCATGTCGGCTACATCCCGGCCACCTCCGGCAAGATCACCGGCCTGTCCAAGCTCGCCCGGCTGGTCGATGTCTACGCCAAGCGACCACAGGTGCAGGAGCGGCTCACCACCCAGGTGGCCGACGCGCTCATGGAGCTCCTCGAGGCGCGCGGCGTCATCGTGGTGGTCGAGGCCGAGCACCTGTGCATGACGATGCGCGGCGTCAAGAAGGCCGGCGCCCGCACGATCACCAGCGCCGTACGCGGCACGATGCGTTCCAACGCCACCACCCGGGCCGAGGCCATGGCCCTGATCCGGGGCGGGACCCGCTAGAGAGATAGCGCGGGCCCAACCCCCTGCTGCACGCCGCGAGACGCTCGCGACGGCGCCCCCACCCGCGCGATCTCTAGCTCGCGGAGCGACGCAGTCGGCGGCGAACTCGTCGGACGAAGCCGCGCAGGCCCGCTCGTTCCTGGTGGCGAGCGAGGTCTGCGCGCAGCTCGTCGATCAGGGCTCGCTGGCGGTCCAGACGGCCGGCCTGCCGTTCGATCCGGGTCTGCTGCTTGCGCGTGGTCGCCTCGAGAGCCGTGATCCGCTTGGCCTGGCTCTTCGCCGAGGCCGTGAGCTTCTTCTCGAGCTCCCGCTCGCGACGCTTGGCGGCGGTGTCGGCGTGCTCGGAGGCGATCTTGAGCGCGTGGATCCGGTCCTCGATGCGCCGGATGGCGTCATCGCCCGAGCCCCGGAGCGTGGCGACAGGTGCCGCCGGCTCCAGCGCGGCGAGCTCGGTGTCGTACGCCGCACTCGTCTGGCCCGGCTGTGCGATGTTCGCCAGGCCGGCGTCGTCCAGGAAAGCGGTCAACCGCTTCCAGCCTTCGGCTAGGCGGTTGTGGAAGCTGGTGAAATCGGTCGCCTGATACAGCTCGTCGACCGTGGTCTCGGCCCTGGATGAGTCGAGCATCGAGTCGAGCATCGTGTAGGGCAGGCCGTGGTAGTCGCACAGCTCCAGCACGCGTGAGTCGTGAGCCACGACCATGGCAGGGGTCCCGGCGAGGACCGCGGCGACGTTGCCGTGGATACGCGTGCCGAAGGCGAACCGCTGGGTTGCCAGGAACCGCATCCAGGAGCCGGCGTCGAGGAACATCCGGGTCCGGTCCTCGGCGTAGAGCCGGTGGCCGCGGTCGATACCCATCTCGGGCTGACGGTGCCGTCCCCACTGGAGCATCGCGAAGTCGTGGTGGGTCTGGCCGACGTACGTCATGCGCGGGTGCCGGTCGGCGAAAGCGTCGACGTACGTCTCGAACCAGGGCGCGGTCAGCGGGCTCATCGAGACGGCGATCGGGTCCTCGTCGGCGATCGGCGTGGAGCGGTCGTCGCGGACGGTGAGGTCGGGGCCGTTGAGGTAGATCGACGGACAGCCGATGATCTCGACGTGCTCGTCGCCGTAGCCGAGCCGCCGCAAGTAGGCGGCGGTGATCTCGCCGCGTACGCCGACCTTCGAGGACCGTTCGAGGACGCTGTTCATGAATCTTCGGTGGAGGGCTGCCAGCTCGTCGCCGGGAGCGGTGTCGAGGTCGTCGAGCGAGAGCTGCGCGCCGATGCCGACGATCGTGGTCGGGATCGAGAGCTGCTCGATGAAGGCGGTCAGCCGGGTCAACGGGCGGGTGAACTCCGGCCGGAGGGCGTTGGCCAGCGGCACGACGAAGTGGTCGTACTCGTCGTTGGTCGCCGCGACCTCGTCGGCGGTGAACGCGCGTCGCTCATGGACGAAGCTGTTCGCGACGATCTCGGTTCCGGGCACGCTGAGGAGCCGGTGTGTCGAGTCGGCGAAGAGGAGGTTGCCGACGTTCGTGCCGTAGAACCCGATGCCCCATGCACGCGGGTCGCCCGCCTCGATCACCTCGAACGGGTCCCTTGCTGAGCGGAGCAGGATCTTGGCCACGATGCCTCCCTGGGTAAATGAGATGCCGGGCAGCCTGGCTGAGCGGGCCCGCCTGGTCAAGTCTGCCCTTCCGGCGTCGCCGGATAGGGTCGTGGCGTGCAGGTCATGGGAATCGTCAACGTCACGCCCGACTCGTTCAGCGACGGCGGACGTTTCTTGGCGACCGATGACGCGGTGGCTCACGGTCGCGCGCTCCTGGAGCAGGGAGCCGACCTGCTCGACATCGGTGGCGAGTCGACCCGCCCGGGGGCGACCAGGCCGCTGGTGGCCGACGAGCTGGCTCGGGTGGTGCCGGTCATCGAGACGCTGGCCGAGGAGGGCGCGACCCTCTCGGTCGACACGATGCGTCCCGAGGTCGCCGAGGCGGCCCTGAAGGCCGGGGCGAAGATCATCAACGACGTCTCGGGCGGCCTGGCCGACCCGGGGATCCTGAAGGTCGCGGCCGACCACGGTGCGACGTACGTCGTGATGCACTGGCGCGCGCACGGCGCGGAGATGCAGCACCAGGACCATCTCGTCTACGCCGACGGCGTGGTCGCCACGGTGAAGGCGGAGCTGGAGCAGCGGATCGAGGCGGCGCGAGCCGCCGGGATACAGGACGACAGCATCGTGGTCGACCCCGGGCTCGGCTTCTCCAAGACGGCCGACGACAACTGGCGGCTGCTGGCGGGCGTGGAGGAGTTCCACAAGCTCGGCTTCCCGGTGCTCATCGGTGCCAGCCGCAAGACCTTCCTCGGCCGCCTGCTGGCCGCCCCCGACGGCACCCTGCGTCCGGTGACCGAGCGTGAGAGTGCTCACGACGCGATCACCGTCTTTCTCGCGCAACGTGGTGTGTGGGCCACGCGTGTCCATGACGTGCGTGCCGCCAGGGACACCCTCGCGGCGGCGACGAAACTGGGAATGACCGCGCGGAGCGAGGAGACGATTCGATGAACATCGCAGAACCAGCGGACGAAATCCAGATCCTCGGTCTGGAGTGCTATGGCCATCACGGAGTGTTCGACTTCGAGCGCCGTGAGGGGCAGAAGTTCATCATCGACCTGGTCATCGGCACCGACTCCCGCAAAGCCGCGGAAACGGACGACTTGCATGACACCGTGGATTACGGAAGTCTCGCAATGGCGGTCAAAGCCAATGTTGAGCGCGACCCGGTGGACCTCATCGAAACGCTTGCCCAGCGGATCGCGGACATTTGCCTTGCAGACATCCGCGCACTTTGGGTACGTGTTACGGTTCACAAACCGGGGGCGCCTATCGAAGCGACGTTCAAAGACGTCACCCTGACGATCACCCGGAGGCAGAGCACGTGACAGAGGTACCCAACCCGTACATCATCGACGCCGACACGCTCACCGGGGAGATGCGGCCGATCCGGCGGGCGGTGCTGTCGTTGGGCTCCAATCTCGGGGACCGGTTGGCAAATCTGCAGGACGCGTTGAACACTCTCGCCGAGACCCCGGATGTCTGGGTGACGACGATCTCGCCGGTCTACGAGACCGAGCCGGTCGACTCGCCCGAGGACTCCGAGCTCTATCTCAACGCGATCATCCTTGCCGACACCACGCTCACCCCGACGCGACTGCTCGAGCGTGCGCTCACCATCGAGGACGCCTACGGCCGTTCGCGCAGCGGCATCTTCAACGAGCCGCGCACGCTCGACATCGACGTCATCTCGGTCGGCGACAAGATCCTCGAGGAGGAGTCGCTGACCCTGCCGCACCCGCGTGCGCACCAGCGGGCCTTCGTGCTCAAGCCGTGGCTCGACCTGGAGCCGAGCGCCGATCTTCCCGGTGTGGGTCCGATCGCCGAGCTGCTGGAACAGTCTGACCAGTCCGGCATCACCCGCCGCGACGACCTCACCCTCGAGCTCTGAGCCGGATCTGAGCACAGCGCCCGAGGACCCCGACCAGGGTCCTGAGAAGGATCCCGCCGACGACGAGCGCCGGCTCCACCCGATGTCGGGCGGAGCCATCACGGTGTGGGCCGTCATCGGGATCGTGGGTGGCTGGCTGGCTCACCCCGTGCTGGAGTCCTGGCGCGGGGTGGCCCCGGTCGTCACCTGGGCGCAGCCGGCGGTGCTGCTGCTGATCGCGGCGGCCCTGGGCGTGACCGCCTGGATCACCCACCGCCAGCTGCAGGTGCGCGGCGAGCACATCGAGGCTCATCAGGCGGTCAATCGGCTGGTGCTGGCCCGCGCCTGCACCCTGGTCGGCGCGCTCCTCGCCGGCGGCTATCTGGGCTACGCGGTGAGCTGGCTGGGCTATGACCTCAGCACGGCGGCGGGGGAGCGGCTGGTGCGCTCGGCCCTCGCGGCTGTGGCCGGGATCGCGATCGTCGTGGCCTCGCGACTCCTCGAACACGCGTGCCGGGTCCGCAAACGCGATGAAAACTAGCCGTACCGTGGAAGCATGCCTTCCCCATGCGCAACTCCAGTCACACGCAGGCGTCAGCGCAGCACACGCCTGACGGTTGCTGTAGCCCTGCTGGCGCTGGCCGCTATCACGATCACCGCCGCGGTGGCCTCCGGGTCCTGGCTGGTTGTCGTGCTCGCAGCCGTTCTCGGGCTCGCCTGTGGCGCTGCCGCAACCAAGATCACTCACTCCGAGCTTCTCCAGACCCGCCGCGACTGGGCGCGTGACCGGGCCGAGCAGGCCCAGGCCCACCGCGTCGAGTCCGAGAAGCGGGCCGAGGAGAACGCCGAGTTCCGCGAGCACATGGATGCCAAGCTCGCCGAACGCGTCCAGGCCGCCGAGGAGCTCGAGTCCGCTCTGGCCGCCGCTCACCAGCGGGCCGCCGAGGCGGTCCGTCGCCGTGGTGAGGAGGCCCGCCGGGCCGCCCAGGCCGAGATTCGCGGTGAGCAGCTCGAGGCGAGGCTCCAGGCCGTCGAGGCCGACGCCGCCGAGGCGGCCATCCGGGTCGCCGAGCTGGAGTCCGAGCTCGACGCCGTACGTGCCGAGCTGGAGGCCGAGCGCACCAGCTGGACCGGGGCCCAGTCCGCCTGACCAGCGAGCGACACGCAGATGTATGGATGGTGACGAGGCGCCAACAGCGCCATGGCACTTTGCGCCGGCACGCGTGAAAACGCGCCGCGACGCTCAAATCGATACTCGGGTGGGTAACTGTCGGAGGTCTGGCTCGTTATGATTTTTCCGAACGGGTAACGCGCCTGCCGCGTCTGTGCGATCTGTGACGACGCCGGGACAAGGGTCGTTGGAAAGGGGGAGCCGGTGACGTTGATCGCCGAACGGGCAGTCACGATCACTGAAGGCTTCGCCTACCTACGCGACCTGATGACCACGTACGCCAGAAGTGCGCCGGTGAGGTCGGTCGCCGTGCTCGGGAATGCACCGCTGGGGCCCAGCGACGACCGAGCGCAGGCCATCGACGAATCGGATCTGGTGATCCGGGTCAACAGCTTCGTGCTGGATGCCCCGGGTGAACCGCGCGCCCAGGGGTCACGGGCCGACGTGGTGATCTGGAACCGGATCACCCGCCCGACGCGGTTCACCTTCGACCGCTACCGCGAGCGCCTCTACCTCCTCGCCGAACCGATGCGATTCCACGGCCGCCTCGAGGTGTGGCCGATGTCCTGGCCCCCGGATCTGGGCTTCGTACCCATCCCGAACGGGGAGCTGCTCACCGGCACCGGGGCCGACCTCGACATCCCCTGGCGGACCGAGAAGCTGGCGCCGACGACGGGCTTCACCGCCGCGTGGCTCGCGGTCAACCTGTTCCCGGAGTCCGACATCCTGCTGTCCGGGTTCTCGTTCGTCGACAACCCCGGGCAGACGAAGTGGACCTATCAGGCCGGCGGCTCCTCGCCGGTGGCGCCGGAGCATCGGATCGAGGCGGAGGCACGCGTCATGACTGGCTGGCTCGAGGAGGAGCGCGTTTCCCTATGGCGATGAACCGACTGCGCGGCAAGGTCATCAGAAAGACCGGATCCGCAGCCGATCTGGACGAGGCTCGTGCCACCATCGAGGAGCTGCGTGCCATCACGGACCGGCAGCGCGTACGTATCGGTGACCTCGAGCGCGAGCTCGCGCGGGTCAGCCCGCAGGTCGCGGCCCTCGAGGCACGTCTGGAGACCCTGCGCGACACCGTCGAGCGCGGCAACCTCGCGGCCGGAGCGCCGTCGGACGGCCACGTCGACGCCTCCTCGATCTGGGCCGAGATCCAGCGTCAGCAGGAGCAGGTGCGCGCCCGGATCACTGCGGCCACGCGTTTCGAGGAGCGGTTGCGAAGGCTCGAGGACGGAGCGACCTAGAGATGGCGCGGGTAGAGGCGACGTCGCGAGCGTCGCGAGACCGGTGTGCTGGCAAGGCGGAGCCTCGACGGCGGTCTGGTTGCACCGTCGAGAGGCGACAACGTAGCCAGCGCGCCGGTATCGCGGCGCGTAGCAGACGGCTCTACCCGCGCCATCTCTTAAGGTGAGAATGTGCCGCATCCCGCTCTGAGCATCGTCATCCCGTTCCACAACGTGGAGCCCTTCCTGCAGACGTGCCTGGAGTCGCTTCGCGCCCAGACCTTCTCGGATTTCGAGGTGGTCATGGTCGACGACGCGTCGACCGACGGGTCCGCAACAGTTGCCGATCGGTTCGCGTCGAGCGACTCGCGATTCCGGGTGGTCTCCTCGGAGAAGGTCGGTGTCGGGGTGGCCCGAAACATCGGGATCGAAGCGAGCAGGGGTGACCTGCTCGCGTTCGTCGACGCCGACGACTACGTCCCGGAGTACGCGTACCAGCTCATGACGGACACGTTGGCGCGCTCGGGCTCCGACTTCGTGGCCGGCAACGCCCGCCGTTTCGACTCGGTGTCGGTCTGGCAGTCGTGGTCCCACCGGCGCCCATTCGTCACCACCCGCATCGCCACGCACTGCAGCCGGACCCACATCCTGGGCATCGATCGCTACATCTGGAACAAGGTCTACCGGCGCGACTTCTGGGACTACGCCGGCCTCGGCTACCCGGACATGCTCTACGAGGACTACCCGGTCGCCCTTGCCGCGCACATCCGCGCCCGCCAGGTCGACATCCTCGCCGAGCCGATCTACTACTGGCGTCACCGCGACGGCGGCGAGGCCTCGATCACCCAGAGCCACTGGAACCTCGACAACCTCGGTGACCGCGTACGTTCGGCCGAGATGCTCTTCGACATGGTCGAGGAGCAGGCTCCGTACCTGTCCGACCTGGTCAAGTCCCACCTCGCGGCGACGGATGTCCAGGTGCTCGCCCGGTCGATCGAGGACCATCCGGCCGACGAGTCCGGACGCATCTTCGACCTGGCGGAGCGCTATCTGGCGCGTGTCGACGACGCGATCCTCAACCGTCAGGGACCGTTCGAGCGACTCGTGTTCGATCTGCTGAAGCGCCGGCAGCGGGACGCGCTCACGACGCTGACCCGCTATCGGGCCGAATTCGGGACCCAGGCGCCCCTGGCCCGCCGAAGGGACGGCTGGTACGCCCAGCTCCCGTCCTTCGAGGACGCCGCGGTCGGCGTCCCCGACTCGGTGTTCCGCCTGGCCCCGGCGTACATGAAGGCCAAGGCAGTGGCGACCGAGGCCTGGTGGGACGGATCCCGGGTCGCGGTCCGGGTCAACATCGGCATCAACACCCTCGCGCTCCGGCCACGAACGCGCTTCACGGTGTGGCTGGAGAGCCCCGCCGGCGGCAGGGTGCCGGTGGATCATGTCGCTCGGCCGCGGGCGATCCCGTTCGACCAGGTGGACAGGTCCACGCTCGAGCTGAGCATCGACCCGTCGCGACTGGCGGGCGATCGCCAATGGCGCCTCATGATCGGCATTCGCAACCGCGATGTGCGTGACGTGATCCAGGTGACGACGTCGGGAGACGGACGCGAGCGGTGGCAGGGCTGGCGCCGCATCGGCAACCGTTGGTGCCGCCCAGGACGCCTCCCCGGGGGCTTCGGGGTCACCGTTCGCGATCTTCCGGACGCCTGGGTGGATCACGCCACCGACCTCGGCGACGAGATCGAGATTCGGGGCGCGTTCCGGGGCGCGCCGCCTGAGCATGCGGAGCTGACCCTCACCGACCGCAGCGGTTCGGTGGTGACTCACCCGTTGACGATCGGCGAGCGGGGCGAGCGAGGCATCACCCCGTGGCGGTTGACGGTGCCCGTCGAGGCTGTCCTCGAGAAGTCCGGGCTGGACATGCCCATGGAGGAGATCGTGCCGACCCGGGTGAAGCTGTCCCGGAAGGGACGTACGTCTCCGCTGCCGGTGCACCCGGACTTTCTCGGCTCTCGGTCTCTGATGAAGGGGCGCGCGGTGAACGCCACCCGCGACCCGAACGGTTCCTTCGTCATCACCGCGACGCCCGACCGTCCCGTCGTTCACGACGCCTGGTGGCACGGTGAGGACCTGATCCTGCGTGGTCCGGACGGTCCCCGGCTGGAGTCCACGGGAGCGGTGCTCCGGACCTGGCCGACCCCGGAGAAGCCCCTCGACGTCTCCCTGGACGTGGGCGACCGTGACGGAGTCTTCCTGATCACCGTGCCTGTGGGTGCGTTGCGGAAGACCGCGGTCGAGCACGATGCCTGTGAGACGTCGCAGTGGTCGTTGCTGGACGGCCGCGATCTCAAGCCGATCGTCGTGGCCCGTGAGCTCTCTGAGCGGGTGCCTCAGCCGACCGCTGCCGAGGCGGCGAAGCTCGAGTTCGGCTGGTCGGACGAGATCCACCTGCGGCTCGCGCCGGCCCCGCCCACCGAGGCGTGACCGGCTCAGGCCCTAACGCTTGGCCACGCGTCGGATCGCGCGGAGAACCCTTCTGAGCAGGCGGGCAGCGCGCCGGGCCCCGGGTACGCGTCCGAAGCCGGAACGCGCCCGCCCGGGGACGGACGATGCGCGCTTGGCGACTCGGTTGACGGCGGGGGCCTGCCGAGCGCTCAGCTGGTCCTCCAGCTCCTTGATGCGATCGTTCAGTGCCGCGACGTCGCGTCGGGCCGCCGTGCGTACCTCGTGGGTCATCGTCTGACGCTGACGCATCTGCTGCTTGAACCAGGTCACCTGGCCGCGCAGCGCCTCGTTCTCGTCCATCAGCTTCCGGAGCTCGCTCGGGTCGGCCTCCTGCGGCGCATGCCGTCCTGCGACCACGGGTGTCATGCCGGTCGAGGAGAGCGCGGACTCTCGCCGACGGCGTACCTGGTAGACGTCGGCCGGAGTCACCGCGACATCGATGGTCGCCGCGAGCAGGACGGTGAGCTCGTCCCTGCCACGACCGGCGGGCCAGGGGTGGCGCCACCCCGCCACACAGAGGTACGCGGCGAGCTCGTCCAGCAGCCCCAAGAGGATCTCGTCGGCGGACTCGCCGAGCTTCACCGTCGACTCGTGGACAGGGACGACATGGCCGGCGTCGAGGCCGATCTCGTCGACCTGAAGACCGCACCAGCGCTCGGGTGCGTCGGCGACCGCGTCGCGCAGCCGGCGTACGTGGTGGCGAAGGCCCGAAGCGTCGCGCCGTGCCGAGTCGTGCATGGCCTCGATCAGCCAGGACCGCTCGGCAGCGGTCCAAGACGTCTCGTCACCGGTCCGATCGACACCGACGACAGCCGAGATCGTCTCCGCGCTTCGCGCGGTCACGCCCTCGCTCGGCGCGAGCGGACGAGCAAGCTCGCCGCTCGACCTCGCTCCGGTCGTCTCGAGGCCGCGCGTGACCAGCCAACCGCCGGCGGCTCCCGCGGCTCCCAACGTGTCCAGAGCCTGGCCCAGCGCAGGCTGGACCTCGCGCAGCGTGGGGGTGTCGGTGGGGCGGCCGTGAGCGACCGCGAGCGCCACCGAACAGGCTTCGGGAGCTGCGGCCAGGGTCGGAGAGCCGACGTCGGGCCACAGCGTGTAGCCGCGACCGCCGAACCGTGCGCTCGCGTCCGCGAGGCTTCGCGGGTTCGCACGATCATGGACGGGGAACGACCAGTCAGCGTTCTCGTTGGATGCTTCTGGGTTGACGGCCCTGAGCTGTGCGAGCGGGGATCCCGGGTTGGGAACGACCAGCGCCAGCCGAGAGTCGCCGCTCGTGTGGCCGGCGAGGTGCTCGGCGATCGCGTGCCAGTCAGCCGGGTCCGCGTCGATCGATGCGACCCGTCCGAACCCGTCCAGCGCGAGCACGGCGTCGGCCGGCCGATCGGCAGTCCAGGCACGCAGGTCACCGCAGACGACGTCGACAGCCCTGTCGGCGTACCGCTCGGAGACGAGCTCCGCGTCGGAATGTGTCCGGAGGACGATGGTCGTCGTCGCGGCGCGGTCGACGACCGCATCGAGCAGCTCGAGGTCGTGCGGGCCGACGACGAGCAGGTGGGAGGCACCGGTTGCCGTCGCCACAGCGATTCGGGTCAGGACCGGTCCGCGAGGGAGCGGGCCGCCGCCGACCATGTCGGACCAGTCGTACATGTCCCCCGAGACCACGCTCAAGGCCGCCTTCGAAGGCGTGTCGATGTCGTTCATGCGGTGATCTCCCATCCGAAGAGCGCGCGTAGCTCAGCAGGCGACGCCATGGCATCCAGCCCGAGCTCGCGCACGGTCGTGGCGCGTACTTCCTCTGCGTCGGTCTCCACCCCGTGGAACTCGGGGAACAACCGTCTGGCCTGCTCGTTCCCGTCCCTCACGCTGGCGTCCCTGACGTCGGCGAAGGTCATCGGGTCGCCGTAGACCGCGACCTCGGAGCCGACCGAGGCGCCGTAGAAGATCGCCGTGGTCAGGCGGTTCGAGGCGACCCGACGGTGGCGGATCTGCTCCGCGTACTGCTTGTGGAGGAAGCGGATGTCGGTGCCCTGACGCAACGTGCCTCGCTTGCCGTGACAGATGACCCGGAAGCCGGCGTCCTCATAGCGGCGACGGATCTCCGGCATGTCGTACTCGATCCAGTAGAGACAGACGGTCACCGGGCCGTCCTCGGTGTCCCGGATCTCCGCGATCAGGCGGTCGTGATCGCCGCTGATCTCACCGTGGTCCCAGGTGTGGAACGGGTAGAAGATCGTTCCTTCGCGCTCGTCAGCCGGGGGTACGGGCTCGACGTCCTTCTTGAGCTCGAGCAGGTAGTTCCAAGGAGCGCCGATCACGGCGTAGTCGCGCCAGCCGACCGCCTGGCCGCGGCGCAGGTTCGCGTGGGACCAGACGAACTTGGGGAAGCCATAGGGCGGCTCGTGGCCCGGGCCGAAGCCGTGAAGAAGGTTCCAGCCGTGCTGGAGGACGCCCCAGATCGGGCGCGGCTGCTCGAACGAGAGTCCGCAGTACTCCGAGAGGATGTGGGCGTGTCCGTACCAGTGATTGCTCGTGTCCAAGTCTTCAGTCTCCACGGTCTGGCGAACGTCGACCGGCCCGCCTTTGAAGTGTAAGCAATTTCAGCCGGCCTTGACCGCCGCGACCAGCACCGAGGACCCGAACGGCAGATCGAGTCGGGTCAGCAGCCGCTCGTCGATGCGGGTGGCGCCGAGCAGAACCTTCTCGATCCCGGGCGAGACCTCGGGGAGCGGTGCGACGCCGCCCTCGGGAAGCTGCCGGGCACTGGCCGTGCCGCGCTCCTTGACCCGGGTGACCAGGCGTTGAGCCGCGAACATCGGAAACGTCCCCGTGAAGCCGTACGTCGCTCGCACGGGCGAGAGCCCGGCCGCCTTGATCGCCTCCACCGCCCGCCGCAGGGTGTAGCGCCGGTAATGGTGGTTGTGGTCGTCGTGGCGGGTCCAGGCCCAGTTGTACGCCGGAACCGACATCAGGAAGCGCCCGCCGGGGGCGAGAACCCGCTCGATCTCGGCGAGGGCGTCGGCCTCGGGATCGCAGTGCTCGATGACGTCGAAGGCCGCGACCACGTCGAAGGAGCCGTCGGCGAACGGAAGCCGGATCGCGGAGCCGCACACGCCGCCGTCGGCTAGGCCACGCGGGTCGACGTCCAGCGAGACGTGATGCCCGGCGGTGCCCTGGAGCCAGGTCACACTCGGTCCGTCGGCGCTGCCGACATCGAGGAGACGGCGCGGCGTCCCGACGTACGGCTTCATGACGGTCTCGAGGATCCGGGTGCGTGCTCGGTACCACCAGTAGTCGCTCTGGGCGATCGATGGAGAGCCGCCGGGCCTGGAGCCCAGCAGCATGCCCATGTCGGTCATCGGATGGAGACCTCGCTCACGTGGGTCGACTGATGTTTGTGGCCGGGGGCGGAGGTACCAGCAGCGTAGGCCAGCGCGATCTCATCGGCGATGCGACGCACGCCAACGGAGAAGGGTGTTTGTGTCCGTTTGTCGAGCTCCGGCCAGACGACGCTGCGCACGCGCAGGTCGCGCGCCTGACCGGGCGTGCCGGCTCCCGGGATGCGCAGCCTTGACCGCCGCCTGAAGACCCGGTTGGTCTCTCCGATGACAGCCGCGAGGGTCGCTCCGGTGCCGGTGGCCAGGATCTTGACGACGGCGTTGGATCCGGAACCTCGGGCGTGCTCGTGGAGCCCGTCGAGGGCGTCGACGACCATCTCGGCACAGTCGCCGACGTAGAGATAGTCCCGGATCGTGTCGAAGGAGACCCAGACCGGCAGCGGGGTGCCGCGCAGCTGGGCCAGACACAGCTGAGAGACGAGGCCCTGGGGCTTGGAGAGCTTCTGGCCGGGTCCGTAGAGGTTGGTGATCCGGCCGAGAAGCGCCACCGATCCGGTCTCGGCACAGAATGCGGTCACCGCTTGCTCCATGGCCAGCTTGGCCCTGCCGTACGCCACCAGGGGACGAGGCTCGGAGTGCTCGGTGAACGGAGGATCGGCCGAACCGGCGTAGACGCCACCGACGGAGGAGGCGAAGAAGAACGCGAGCCGGGTGGTGGGCCGCAGTGCTGCACGCAGGTCATCGAGTACGGCGCGGAAGAGCGACACCTCCGTCTCGAGCTCGTCTGCCGGGGTGGACACCACGCCCGCGCCGGCGCACCAGGCGATGTTGATGCGGCCGTCCGGCGACGAGTCGACGAAGGCGGTGAGCTCGGACCTCAGGACGGCGCGGGCGGCGACCGGGTCGTCCCAGGGCACGCTCGTCGTCCGCACGGGCGCCCCGGAGCGCTCGAGCGCGCTGCGTACGTGGCGGCCGAGCAGGCCGCCGCCACCGACGACGAGCGTCGGCGGTCGGGAGGGGCGCTGAACGCCGGTCACTCGGGCTGACCCGGCAGGGGTGACTCGCGAAGCGGGCCGTTGGCTGGGTCGCTGACGATGACGTAGAGCGGCTTGCCCATGGCCATGTTGACGGAGACGCCGAGGTATTCGGCGATCACTCCGAGGGTGAGCATGATGGCACCGGAGCAGACCAGCACGGCCGCCATCAGCGAGGTCCAGCCCTGGACCGGGACCCCGCCGGCGAGACGGGCGACGACCAGCACGACCGCGAGGACGATGCCGGAAGCGGCGAGCAGGGCTCCGCAGATGCTGACCGCCCGCAGCAGCCGGGTGCCGCCGGTGAGCACCATGCGCCAGAAGTGCGACATCAAGGAGCGGTAGTTGTAACCGGAGGGCCGCTCACCCTCCTCGCGCAGCTCCACCGGGCACGTCGCCACATCCGAGATCACCCAGCTCAGCGCGACGTCGAGGTAGACCCCGTTGGCGGCGTAGGCGGACACGCTCCGGCCGTACTCGCCCAGGATCAGCCGGAAGCTGTTGAACTGCCGGGCGCTGCCGCCGGGCATGAGCCGGTCGATGACGACCTTCGAGCCGTGCGAGGTCAGGTTGCGTAGCGGACCGTGGGGCGCCGCGTTGGTGGGGCGGGCGTAGACGAGGGCGGCCCGCTCCCTGAGCGCGGTGTCGAGCATCGGCCCGATGTACGCCGGGTCGTGCTGGCCGTCCTCGTCCATCGTGACGATCCAGTCCGACCCAGACGACGCCAGACCGGCGAGGGTCGCGGCGTGCTGGCCGAAGTTGCGGCTCAGCCAGATCGGGCGAACGATGTCGTACTTCTCGGCGAGCTGTCGCATGGCGAGGTCGGACGTGTCCGGGCCATGGTCGTGGACCAGGAGGATCTCGGTGACACGTCCCTGGTGCCCGTTCGGGGTGACGAACGGGTCGGCGAGGTCGACGACCTCGCTCACCACGTCCGGAAGCGTCTCGGCACCGCGGTAGACCGGGATGACGACGGAGACGGTGTGGGTGAGGGACATCGCTAGGAAAATAGCGCATCCGGAGGGGCTTCGGTGTACTCCATGTAGGCGTTTTGTTGGCATGATCGCCCGGGTGACTGCAGACCCGGCAACCGTGGGCGTCGAACCAGACGCAAAGCCTTCCTCGGACCGCAAGCTCTCGGGCCGTGTGCTTCCGGGAGGAACCTGGTCCGGTCTGCTCCCCGGGTTAGTCGTCGTGGGCGTGACCCTCGTCCTCGCGATGGCCGTGGCCGGCGTCGCTCTCGGCGACGTGCTGCTCTTCACCGGGTACGTCCTGGCGTTCCTCACCTTCCCGGGCACCGTGGTGTGGCGAGCGGTCGCCAGGCCGGGCCCGAGTCTCGGCAACGACCTGGTTCTCGGCACCATCCTCGGGCTCGTCCTCGAGGCTCCGCTCTACGTGCTGCTGCGGCTCATCGATCTCACCCAGCTGATCTACGGCTATCCGGTCGCGGTGCTCGTCGGCGTGGTGGTCGTCGTCTGGCGCCGCCGGCGGGTCGGCCCGGTCGTGATCGGGCGGGCGAGCGTGTGGTCGTGGGTGGGTGCGGCGGTGGCGGGCGTACAGGTGCTTCTGGTCACGAACCAGGTGTGGACCCAGAGACCGGTCGACGCGTTGCGGGCCCCGTACGTCGACGAGCCCTTCCATCTCGCGATCGCCGGCGATCTGCTGCACCACTTCCCCGCCCAGATGCCGTGGGTGGACGGCACCCCGCTCTTCTACCACTGGCTGGTCTACGTCCACCTGGCGTCGGCGGCGACGGTCACGCACATCGAGCTCATCGTGCTCATGCGCAGCCTGTCGATCGCATTGCTCGTCCTGCTCGCGGCCGGTGGAGCGTACGCAGCGGCCACCCGTCTCACCGGACGGAAGTGGACCGGGTTCGTCGCTGCCCTCGTCCTCGCCATGGGTGCCACTCCGGACTTCTTCGGCTGGACGAGCCTGGTCAGCCCCGCGCAGCTGGCCTTCGACTCCGTCACCCGCGCGTTCGACAGTCCGACGCACGCGTTGGTGATGCCGCTCCAGATGGTCCTGATGGTGCTGGTCGTGGAGATGATCCGGCGCGAGCAGTGGCGATGGGGGCCGTGGTTGCTCACGGTGGTCGTCATGGTCGCTGTGGCCGGTGCGAAGTCGTCTGCCCTGCCGACGATCGTCGCCGGCCTGTTCCTGGCGCTGGTGATCGCGGCTGTGCTGCGTCGCACGCGGATGGTCCGCACCCTCGGCGTCCTGCTCGGGTCGGCTGTCGCTGTCTTCCTGGTCGCACAACAGCTGTTCTACGGCGGCGGCACCCGGGCGACCGGGATCGATCTCAACGGGAGCACCGTGCAGCGGCTCGGCATCTTGATGCTGCCGGAGGGTGAGACCCTCCCCGGTTCAGCGCCGTTGTCGATCTGGATCAGCTTCACGGTCGGGCTCCTCCTCGTCGCGGTGCCGGTGATCGCGGCCCTGGCGCGTGGCGGCTGGCGACGGCCCGACTTCGTGTTCCTGGCAGGCACCTGGGCCGCTGGTGCCGGCGCGTTCATGGTCCTGAGCCATCCGGCGCTGAGCCAGGCGTACTTCCTCCTGGGCGCCGGCGGATTCCTCGCCGTGCTCATCGCCGTCTCGCTCTCGGACATCTTCCCCGTCGACCTGTCGTTGCGCGACGGCCTCCGGATCGCCGGCTGCGCCGCTCTCGGCTGCCTCGCCGTCGTGATCGCGAGGCTGGTGGTGGGCGACGACATGCCGGCGGACGGCTCCGCCTTCACACCGACGTTGCTGACCCAGCTCGTCGTGGGGCTGCTGGTGCTCGCAGTCGCGCTCGCCGCCGTGCTCGTCTACGCCAAGCGATCGACGATTGCGGTGCTCCCGGCCGTGGTGGCGCTGATGCTGGGGGTCGTGCTCGCTGGGGCGCCGCAGACCATCGCCCTGGCGACGGTCGGCCCTGCGGTTCCCCGGGCCGCAGACACGGACATCATCGGTCCGGGCGGGGTCGCTGCCGCACGGTTCGTCCGTGAGCATTCGCAGACCGATGATCTGATCGCGACCAACGCCCACTGCATCGGGCTGCCCGTGCTCGACTGCGATCGCCGGAACTTCTGGATCGCGGCGTACGCCGAGCGCCGGGTCCTGGTCGAAGGTTGGGCCTACATCGACCCGCTCGTGGTCGGGCTGCCGTCCACCGACCTCAACAACTCCGCCTACCTGCCCTTCTGGGACCCGCAGCTGCTCGCGGCCAACGACGCGGCGATCACGCAGCCCTCGCCGGCCACGCTCGCCACGCTGCGCGACGAGCACGAGGTCGACTGGCTCGTCGTCGATCGCCGCTATGGCGCGGACCTCCGCGGCCTGCGCCGCGAGCTCGGCCAGCCGCGCTTCAAGGGCGGGCTGTACTCGGTCTTCGACCTCCGCTAGCGGCGCTGGTCATCGACCCAGATCGGTGGAGTTGGCGAGCCAGGTTGTTCGCGCGATCCTGCACGAGGATGTCATCGGGAAGTTGTTTAGCCGGGTGGGTGGCCATGACGCACAACAGCCCCGCACGAGGCGGGCTGAGGGCCATACGGGCGGCATCGCTGCGGCCTGCTCCTCGAACGTAGCACGACTGAGCGGCTACATCGGGGTGGGGAGTCTCACCTGAGAAGTGGTCACAGAAGGGGCTCTGATCCCCACCGTCATTGTGGAAGGTAGTGGCTCGGTCTACACTGTGAGTGTCCGTTGCGTTGAGCTTCGGAAAGTGGACCCGAGACCCGTCCGGAATGGTCGTGGCGCTCGGGTTTCGCGCTTTCTCGGGCTCTTAAACGTCGACAACGACGACGGCGAGGGAGTCGCAGCGCCGACGCCAGTCGCCGCCCTTCGGCCACGCCCACGCCAGGGCGTCCGGGATGGAGAGCAACGGCTCGCGGCGAGCCTGCTCGTGGCGGTAGGTCAGCCAGTCGCGCGAGTCGGCTGCCTTGGTTGCCTCGATCAAGGTTTGGTTATCACGACGCCGCAGGGTCTCGTCGAGTTCGATGCAGAGCGCCCGATGCCCATGGCGGTGTAGGTCGGTGACGAGCCGCTGGAGGCAGATTGCGCGGCGACTGAGCTCCGTGCGGCCTAGCGACGGGGCTCGGTAGAGCGTGACCTCTGGTGTCAGTTCATTGATCGCGGAGAGGATCTTCCGTCGGCGAGGATCGCTCTCCTGTTTCATGTGCAGACGCGGCTGTCCTGGGAGAAGAAGGTCGCGCAGCAGTTTGCGTGCGGCCGCGAGCTCCTCCTCGGCAAGTACGGCCGAAACGAGAAGATAGTCCTTGACCTTCGACTCATCGACGAACGCTTGGCCCCGGATCACTCGGCTGCCTCGCGCTCTGGCCACTTGACCTCGAAGTATCCGGCGGGTCGGCCACTGTCGGTGCCGTCCCATACCCGCATCAGCGTGTCAGCGAAATCGACAGCCGAGACACTCTCCGGTGTCCCCGTTTCGCCTTCAACGATGAAGGCCATCGACTCGCCCGGTTCGTTGAGGTAGGGCGGCGGGGAGGTGACTCGAGCATGTATCGGTGCGCCACTGCGCTGGAAGTCACGGGCCAGCCAGACGAGCCATTCCGAAACCGCCCAGCCCTGTGGGTCGGGTCCCGCATCAAAAACGCTGGTGTATCGCTCGGCCGGCAGGATCTGCCACTGCAGCGACCACTCGCTGACGCGGTCTTCGTAGGTGTAGTTGCAGGCCGTGGCGATGATTCCAGGCATGGCGTTCAGGATCTTGGCCGGCCAGAGCAATTCGTCCGGCACGTCGTCGTAGCGGGGCTCGGCGACCGCGAGCGTCGGGAAACGGACGGTCGCGGTCGGCTTGATCTCCGCCAGGGCGCACAAGTACTCGGCCCGTTCGTAGGCCTCGTCCAGCGTCCTGACTTCGTCGGGGACATCGTCGTCCTTTGCGACGAGGTCGAGCCACGCGCGGTAGGTGCGCAGTAGCGCTTGGGCGATCAATGACACCGACCTGGTCGATGCCCTGAGCGCGAGGAGTTGGTTGATATCGGGGTCGTTCGGCGACAGGGCGCTACTGAGCACATCGACCGTTCTGTCGAGCAGTGCAAGATCGGTCTGCCGATACTCCGAGGAAGCCTGGGATACTGCCTTGGTGCTGACGCCGAGGGCGGCTGCTACGGACCGGCCGGTAGCACCGGGTTTCAGAGTCGCCTCGTACACTGCACGACGACGGATCTCGCCAAGTCGACCTTGGAGGGCCCGCACCTGATCACCGATGACGACACATTGGCGGACCCGCTCTACGGGGTCCGGGATCGCTTCGACGCTCGCCAGCAGACGGACGATGTGAAAGTCGTCCTCGGGACTCGTTGGCGCTTCTTCAGGGGCGGGCACCTCGGTAGCGTACTAAAATCTACCCCGGGGGTAAGAGTGACTCGCCCGGGGTTCACCAATGCTGGCGGCGGTCTTAGTAATGCGCGTCGTTTGTCGGCGACGCGCCAATGGTGGTGGAAGAGTGTGGGCGTGGCGAAAGTCGACGATTAGCGGCGCAGGAGGCCGCGGAGCCGCCGCCGTGGCGGAGGAGCTGCTTCGCGCCGGCGAGCGCGGGCGGCTTCGACCTCCTGCTCGATCTCCTCCGGCATCGTGTGCAGGCCCTGCATGACCAGCTTCACGACCTGCATCACCTGATCGCCGGGGATCTCGGAGTAGTCGCCGATGTTGTATTCGGGGAAGGTGCTCTGCTCGATCATCTCGGTGAAGGAGAAGCCGCCGAGCTTGCCGATGAGGAGGTTGTCGTCGCGATAGTCGTCGAGCAGCTCCTGCCGGAACTCGGAGGTCATGTAGACCGCGCTGGAGTCGTTCCAGCCGAGCTGGGTGGCCCTGGTGACGAACTCGCCACGGAGGATCTGGATCCACTTCAGACGAGTGGCCTTCCAGGAGTCGACGCCTCGGAGTCGGCCACGCATGGGTGCGGCGGCCACGATCGGAGCCAGGTGCCGCGCGGTCTCGACGGTCCGCCAGCCGGATCCGACGTTGCTCGATCCCGCCCCCTCGCCCTGGATCGGGAGCTCGCACGTGCTGAGGAAGTCCGCGACCGCGTTCCCGTTGCGCAGCTCCTTGCGGATGAAGGGGCGCAGCCGCAGGTCGACGTCGGGGATGGCCGTGGTGATCGTGTCCGCGAACTCTCCGTAGCGCAGGAAGCTCATGTCGAGCGGTGACCACTCGCGGAACTCCTCGAAGGGCAGATCGACCAGCTCGGCGTGCTCCGGCCTCATCACCATCAGCCGCTCGACGTAGAAGGCGTTGTAGAACGTGGCCTGATCGCGGACGTAGTGAACCCAGCGGACCTTCGCGCCCGCTTGGCGCGCGTAGTCGCCGATCGCGCTGATGTGCTCGGGCTTGAGCAGCGAGAACGACTCGCACGAGATCACCGTGGTCTCGGCGCTGCCCGAGGCGATCGACTCGACGAGCTGCTCCCAGGTGCCGAGGGCGGGTGTGAAGAGCACCTCGCCCAGGAGCTGGGAGTAGAGGTTCTGGTGCTGGACGCTGTGCGTGCCTCGGCCGATCGTCGGGTAGGCGACCTCGGGAGGAAGATTTCCCTCGCGGCTTGCGCGGGCAAGGAAGGTCTGGATCGCCGTGCTTCCGGTCTTGAACGTGCCGGAATGGACGATCAGAGTCTTCTGCATGCACCGCTCCAAGTGTCGCTGCTGGGATGAGGTGCGGCGCGACGTCCCGCGTGCACGAATCTTACCCGCCGGGGCTTATTGGCCGAGCTTCTTCTGCTCGATCCGAGCGTTGATCTCGACCAGCTCGGGATGGCTCTCCAGGAGGGAGACGAGGCCACTGGTGTCGAGACGATGGGCGTCGTGGTCCTCGATGAGGATCCGCAGGAGCCGCAGGTCCTCGGGGGTGTCGAGGGTGATCCGGTACGCCGAGGCGTCCCGCTCCCACGGCAGGTTGAGCTTGGGCCGGGTGTCGTCGGAGTAGAGCCACGGGGTGACGTGCTCGCGGTGGGGCGTCTCGGTCGCGAGCCGGTCGGCCTCCAGCAGCGCCGCCGCGGAGAAGACCTCGAAGTCGAGGCCGCGCGGGTAGGTGCGCTCCAGGGCGTTGCTGGCATAGAGCGTGGGGTCGCCGGCCGCGACCCAGGCGTCGATGCCGCGGCGTACGACCTCGCCGTCGATCAGGGGGCAGTCGCTGGTCACCCGGACGACGACGTCGGGCTCGAACTCCCGCACCGCCAGCGCGAAGCGCGACAGCACGTCGGGCTCGCTGCCACGAACCACCCCGGCGCCGAGCTTGTCGGCGAGGACGGCGACCGGGTCGTCGTCGATGTTGGTGGTCGTCGCGACGATCACCGGGAGCCCGGCGGCGGTGAGCCGGGTGAGGTGGTGCTCGAGCATGGTGATGCCCGCTGCTTCCCGAAGCACCTTGCCGAGCAGGCGGGTGCTGGTCATGCGTGCCTGGGTGATGACCGCGGTCTTCACAGGGTTCCGATCAGCGTCTCGACGACCTGGTCGACCTGGTCGTCGGTCAGGTCGGGGTAGAGCGGCAAGGAGAGCTCCTCGGCGTAGAAGGCCTCCGCGTTCGGGCACATCCCGCGCTGGTAGCCCAGGTCCGCGTAGACCGGGTGCCAGTAGACCGGGATGTAGTTGACCTGTACGCCGATGCCGGCCGCCCGCATCTTCTCGAACACCTCGCGCCGTCGGTCCTCGAGGATGCGCACCGGATAGAGGTGCCAGGCGGGGTCGACGCCCTCGCGCCGGACCGGCAGCCGCAGCCCGTCGACGTCGGCGAGCGCGGCGTTGTAGCGGGCGGTGATCTCCGCACGCCGCTGCTTGAACCCGGCCAGCCGGGCGAGCTGGGAGAGGCCGAAGGCGCACTGCAGGTCGGTGAGCCGGTAGTTGAGCCCGAACTCGTGGACCTCCTGGTGCCACGGCCCCTCGTCCTTGATTCGGAACCGGTCGGGGTCACGCATCAGCCCCACGAAGTGGAACTCATGGGCCCGCTGCGCGATGGCCGGATCCTTGGCGACGACGGCGCCACCCTCGGCGGTGGTGAGGTTCTTGGTCGGGAAGAACGACAGCGTGGTCAGGTCGGCCAGGTCTCCGACGGGGCGCCCGCCGGAGAAGCCGCCGATCGAGTGGGCCGCGTCGGCGAGGGTCAGCGCGCCGACCCGGTCGGCGATCGGCTGGAGCGCGGCATAATCGGCCGGGTGGCCGGCGTAGTCGACGGCCGCGATCACCTTGGTGCGGTCGGTGACGAGCGCGTCGACCGCGGCCGGGTCGATCAGAGCTGTGTCCGGACCGACGTCGGCGAAGACGACCTTCGCGCCGAGCAGCGAGGCCCCCGACGCGGTCGCGACGAACGTCATCGGCGTGGTGACGACCTCGTCGCCGACGCTCACCCCGGCGGCGGCGTAGGCGATGTGGAGGGCGGCGGTGCCGGAGGTGCACGAGACCGCCCGGTGCCCACCGACCAGGTCGGAGAGCGCCTGCTCGAACGCGGCGACCGTCGGACCGGTGGTGAGCCAGTCGCCGCGCAGGATCGCCGTGACGGCCTCGATGTCCTCCTCGGAGACCGACTGGCGGCCATAGGGAAGCATGCTCAGATCCCCGACTCCAGAACCGTGCGGAGATCCTCGGCGTCGTACCAGATGTCGTTCTTGTCCGAGGCGCAGTGGAAGCCGTCGGGGACCGGCACGGCATCCATGATCGGCTTGTAGCCCCACTGCGGGTTCTCGGGCTCGATCACGTAGTACTTCCCGTCGCGGATGCTGACCGCGCGGCGGCCCTCCTCCGGGCTGATCATCTCCTCGTGGAGCTTCTCGCCGGGGCGCAGCCCGATGTCGACGAAGGTCGCCTCAGGAGCGACCGCCTTCGCCAGATCGACGACCTTGTGGGACGGGATGTGCGGGACGAGCAGCTCGCCGCCCTGCATGAACTCGAAGGTGTCGAGCACCATCTGCACCGCCTGCGGCAGCGTGATCAGGAACCGGGTGCACCGCATGTCGGTGATCCCGAGTGGCTCGCCGCGCTCGGCCATCGCCTTCCACTTCGGGATGATCGAGCCGCGTGATCCGGTCACGTTGCCGTAGCGCACCACGGAGAACCGGGTCTCGTACGACGAGGCGTAGTTGTTGCCGAGGATGAAGATCTTGTCGGCCGTCAGCTTGGTCGCGCCGTAGAGGTTGATCGGCGAGGAGGCCTTGTCCGTCGAGAGGGCGACGACCTTCTTGACCCCGGCGTCGATGGAGGCCTCGACGACGTTCTGCGAACCCAGGACGTTGGTCTTGATGAACTCGAAGGGGTTGTACTCCCCGGTGTCGACCTGCTTGAGCGCAGCGGCGTGGACGACGTAGTCGACGCCGTGGAGCGCCCGGTGAAGCCGGTCGCGGTCGCGGATGTCGCCGATGAACCAGCGCAGCCTCGGGTCGTTGCCGAACAGCTGGCGGCACTCGTACTGCTTCAGCTCGTCGCGCGAGAAGACGATCACTCGCCTCGGGTTGAGGTTGTCCAGGAGATGGCGGATGAACGCCTTTCCGAACGAGCCCGTCCCACCGGTGACCAGGATGCTGGCGCCATCGAGAGGATGGTCGATCGGGGCGGACTCTCGAACTTCCGAATTGGGCACTGTCACAGGGGTGCTCTCTACTCTGGGCCTCACTGGTGCGCCAACGATACGGCGCGCAAAAGGTGACACATGCCGTGCCGTCCGACGAAACGGACGAATCCGAGAGGTTGCGCATACATGTCCGTGGGATCGGTCGAGGCCGAAGGTCTTTGCGTGGCCATGGTGTGCGACGCCGGTCCCGAGGTCGGGATCGGGCACGTCATGCGCTGCCTGGCCCTGGGGGAGGAGCTCGTCGCCCGGGGCGTACGCGTCGTGGTGGTCGCCGACCTGGACCGCGTGCCGTGGGTCGCGGAGCAGGTGCGGCGCCGGGGGATCGAGATCGCGTCGCCGGGACCGGACGATGTCGGCGATGTCCGCGACGTTCTCGCCCGCCTCGAGCCGTCCTCGCTGGTCGTGGACTCCTATCTCCTCCCGGCTTCGGTCTACGCCGAGCTGAGGGAGCGCTGGCCCCTGCTGGCGCTCACCGACGGCGACCCGCGCGGGCGGGTCGCCGACCTCTACCTGGACCAGAACCTCGGCGCGGAGGCCTCCACCTGGGCAATCCCCGACGGGGCCAGGCATCTCGGTGGGCTCGACTACGCCCAGCAGCGACGTGAGATCGTCCGGCAGCGTCCGAGCGCACCCAAGACCGCCGCCGACGAGCACACGCCCCTACGGGTGCTGGCCTTCTTCGGCGGAACCGACGCCTTCGGGGTCGCACCACGCGTCGTACGCCTGGTCGCACGCACGGGGATCGCCGTGGAGCTGACCGCCATCGCGGCCACCCCGGAGCTGACCGAGGAGATCGCCGGCATCGAGCCGGCAGCGGGACAGGCCGTCCACGTGATCGGGCCGACCGACAGCCTGGCCGAGCTCGTCGCCGACTCGGACGTCGTGCTCAGTGCCGCCGGCACCTCGGCCTGGGAGCTCTTCTGCCTCGGCGCGGCCATCGGGTTCGTCTGCGTCGCGGACAATCAGCAGGACGCGTACGTCCGGATGGACCAGGACCGGCTGGCCGTCGGGATCGCCACCCTGGCCGAGCTCGACGGCGACTCCGCGGATGCCGTGGCCCGGATGCGTGACCTCCTGGGTGACGTACGTCTGCGGGAGAGGCTTCGCGCCGCCTGCTGGGGCACGGTCGACGGCCGAGGGCCGGCGCGCGTCGCCGACGCGCTCCTCGCCCTCGACCGCGACCAGGTCTAGACCAGGTCCCAGCTGAGCGGTGTGCCGGCCGGGGCGTCGCGGGTGAAGGTGCGGCCGAAGACGATGTCGACGTCGCCCGGGGGCAGCCCGTCGGCGGGGCGGACGGAGCGGACGTTGTCCGGTCCGACCTTGTCCCCGGCACGGACGTCGCGGGTGACGAAGAGTGAACGACGGAAACGCAGGCCCTCGCGCTCGGCCGACTTCGGGCCGATCCGGGCCTCGCCGAGCGCCTGCCAGGCGATCCTCGTCTCCCTGACCAGCGAGGCGAACTCGTCCGGCTCCAGGGAGAAGTCGGAGTCGACGGCACCGTTCTCGCGCGAGAGCGTGATGTGCTTCTCGATCACGCAGGCGCCGAGAGCGACGGCGGCGACCGAGGCGCCGATGCCGAGCGTGTGGTCGGAGAGGCCGACAGCGACGTCGAGCCCGTCGCGCAGCACCGGGATCCCGCGGAGGTTGGAGGCCTCCGGAGGAGCCGGGTAGGACGCCGTGCAGGCCAGCACGACGAGGTCCTCGTTGCCGGTCGCCCGGGCCGTACGCACCGCAGCGTCGATCTCGGCCAGCGTGGCCGTGCCGGTGGAGATGATCGTCGGCAGCCCGGCCTCGGCGATCGCGCGGACCAGCGGCAGGTCGGTGATCTCGGAGGAGGCCGACTTCAGCATCGGGACGCCGAGCTTCACGAGGAAGTCGACCGCGGTCGGGTCGAAGGCGGCGCTGAACGGCACCATCCCAAGCTCGCTGGCCAGGGAGAAGATCGGCTCGTGCCACTCCCACGGCGTGTGCGCCTCCTCATAGAGCTCGTGGAGGCGGCGGTTGGGCCACAGCGGGTGGTCGGCGGAGAGTCGGAACGCGGGGGTGTCGACGTCCAGGGTGATGGTGTCGGCGGTGTAGGTCTGGATCTTGAGCGCGTGCGCGCCGGCCTCGCCCGCGGCGCGCACGATGTCGAGGGCCCGCTCCAGGTCGCCACCGTGGTTGCCGGACATCTCCGCGATCACGAACGGCTCGTGGCCCGGGCCGATCAGCCGGTCGCCGACGGCGATCTCGTGGGTGGTCATCACTGCTCCTTGCCGGAACGTCGGGTGGGTCGGTCGTCGCGGTGCAGGCGGACCGGGATCGCTGTCACGGAGCCGCCGTCGACGGTCTGCTCGACGGGCTCGCCCTCGGTGAATCCGAGCCTGCGGTTCATGGCGCGTACGGACTCGTTGTGGGGGAGCACCTCGCCCTGGAGGAGGTCGAGGTCGAGACCGTCGGCCTCGGGGGCGAAGGCGTACGCCACCGCCTCGCGCATCACCTTGGTCCACGCCAGCAGCGCGGTCCCGTCGGCGGTGGTGCCGTCATGGTCGAGATAGAAACCCCAGGAGGCCGACCTGGCGACCGGATCGTGGTCGAAGAAGGTCACCACGCCGAGCGGGCGGGAGGCGTACTCGAACATCAGCACTCGCCGGGTCGGGTCCTGGCTGGCCCGGGACCACCAGGCAGCGTGCTCCTCGGCGGTGATCAGGTGCTGATTGATGCTCACCGACCGGTTCGCGTCCTGGTTGCGCCACGCGAGCATGTTCGGCAGGTCGTCGGCGGTCGCCGGTCGTAACATCGGTCTCCTCAGACGTCATGGGATGCGCGCTCACGTTATATGGTCCGAGGCCATGGAGACTCTTGACCGACCGGCGGTCCGCAAGCTCATGGGCGAGGTGCTGGCCGTGCAGGGAAAGACCCTGCCCGCTGACGACACCGCGAAGCTGGCCGACATCGGCTTCCGCTCCCTCGACTTCTCCGAGCTCGCGCTCCGGGTCGAGGACGAGATCGGCGACGAGCTCAACTTCGAGGCGGCCGGGCTCCGCTCGATCGAGACGATCGGAGACGTGCTCGACCTGCTCGTGGAGATCCAGGGGCAGTGATCGCCGACAACCTCGTTGTCGACGCCCGGACGGGGCGGCGCACGACCTGGGGTGAGCTCGTCCAGCTCGCCGCCCCACGGCCGGTGCCGACGGCCTTCGTGGTGGAGCACAGCGTCGACGCGCTGCCGGCGGTCGCCGGTCTGAAGGACGGCGGCGAGCTGCTCGTCGTCGCCGCCGGACGGCTCGACGAGGCCCTTGCGACGGAGCTGCGCGGGGCCGGGTTCGACCTCGTCGAGCCGTCCGGCGGCGTGCAGGAGGCGACCAACCCACGTGTGGCCGAGGACGGCCGGGTCTGGCTGCTCACCTCCGGGTCGACCGGCCGGCCCAAGCGGGTCGGCCACACCCTGGAGTCGCTCTCGACGGTGACCGGCGAGCTGGCTCCACGTACCTGGCTGTGCCCCTACTCGCCCGGCACCTACGCCTGGTGGCAGGTGATCACCCTCGGGCTGGGCGTGCCCGGTCAGGACCTGGTGCTCGTCGACCCGGCCGACCTGGACGACTGGGTGGCGCCCGCGCTCGAGCACGGCATCACCGCCGTCTCCGGCACCCCGACGTTCTGGCGACGTACGTTGATGCGCCACGGAGCCGAGCTGCAGAAGCTCCCGCTCGAGCAGGTGACGCTCGGCGGCGAGCCGGTCGACCAGGCCGTGCTGACGCAGCTCCGCGAGGCCTTCCCGGACGCGCGCGTCTCCTGGATCTACGCCTCCTCCGAGGTGGGCGCCTCGATCGTCGTCCACGACGGTCGCGCGGGCTTCCCGACCGAGTGGCTGGACCGCGACGTCCCCGGTCGCCCGCGGTTGTCGGTGGTCGACGGCGAGCTGGTGATCACCTCGCCGCACCACGGCACCGACGCCTCGGGTGCGGAGCTGACCGGAGCCGTACGCACCGGCGATGCCGTCCGCATCGAGGACGGTCGGGTCCTGGTCACTGGTCGCCTGGACCGTGACGAGCTCAACGTCGGTGGCTCCAAGGTGTCCGCCGGTGCCGTACGCGACCTGCTGCAGTCCCACCCCGCGATCGCCTGGGCGGCCGTACGCGGCCGGAAGGCGCCGCTTGTCGGCACCATGGTCGTCGCCGACGTGGTCGCCGACCAGGACTCGGGCGTGACTGCCGACGACCTGACCCGTTGGGCCGCCGAACGCCTGCCCGAGTACGCCGTGCCGCGGCGCATCAAGATGCTTGCCGAGATCCCGGCCAAGGAGACACTGAAGAGCGATGTCTGATTTCGATCCGTTCCCGCCCGTATCCGTTGTGCTGGTCTCCGGTGCCTCGCGCGGCCTCGGCCTCGCGATCGTCACCGACCTGCTCGAGCGCGGCGTGAAGGTCGCCGCCTTCGCGCGCACGGTGACCCCCGAGCTCGAGGCGCTGGCGTCGAAGTACCCCGAGGAGACCCACGTCGGCTCGGTCGACGTGACCGACGAGAAGGCGGCCCAGGCGTTCGTCAAGGAGGTCGAGGCGAGGCTCGGCGTCATCGACGGGCTGGTCAACAATGCCGCGATCGGGCAGGACTCGCTGCACGTGCACACCTCCTCGGACCGGATCGCGCAGATCATCGAGACCAACCTGACCGCGCCCCTGGTGCTGACCCGGTTCGTGCTGCGGCGTCTGATCGGCAAGGGGCTGAAGGGTCGGGTCGTCAACGTGACCTCGATCTGTGGCCAGCGCGGCTATCAGGGCCTGGTGGCCTACTCGGCCACCAAGGGAGGCCTCGACGCGGCGACCCGCTCGCTGGCCCGTGAGCTCGGTGGCCGGGTGCTGGTCAACTCGGTCGCTCCCGGGTTCTTCGCCTCGGAGATGTCCGCGGTGCTCGGTGCGAACCAGCTCGAGTCGATCGCGCGGCGTACGCCCTCGGGTGCCATGACCACTCCAGAGGACGTCGTGCCGACCGTGCGGATGCTGCTGCTCGAGCAGACCAACATCAACGGCCAGTCGATCGTCGTCGACGGCGGCGGCTCGATCTGATGTCCCGGGGCCGGCTCCGCGTCGGCAGCGATGCCGAGCTCGCCGCCTATCGCGCCCGCAGCCACCTGCACGACGGCCGGGTGGTCGCCTGGGCGGGCTCCTACGACGTCCCGGTGGCGGTCGATGCCGAGGTGGAGCGTACGGTCCCGGCGGCCCTCGCCAGGCGGTTCGGCGCCGACGGGTTCTGGGCGCGATGGACCCGGGCGGAGTGCGTCGTGAAGCTCACCGGTCGCGGCGTCGCCGACATCGTTGCCCTGATGGCCGACGACTCTGGCTCAGAGGTGCAGGTGAGCACCGTACGTCTGCCGGGCGGGATCGTGGTCTCGATCGGCAGACTCCCTGGCGAAGGTTCCCTGAGGGGTATCGGCCGGAGTGCGGAAGACTGTTCCTTCGCCTGTAACCTCTGAGTTCGATCAGATTCGCGGGAGCGTCATTCGGGACGCCCCCGAACCGAGAGGGACTGTGCATGGGTCAGGGAATCGTCGACGTCTTGCGTCGCGCCGAACGAAGGATGCCTCAGGGTGTCCGTCGACTGGCTCGTGACGCCGGGCATCGCGTTCTCGGCCACGAGCGCGGTCCGCTCGTCTCGGTCGTGGTGACGGTGACCGACCAGGACAAGCAGTATCTGGCCGAGTCGCTGCTCTCCGTGCGCGAGCAGACCCACACGACCCTCGAGATCCTGATCGCCCCCTACGGCCAGGCCAGCGTGGTGAGTGATCAGATCCTCGCCGATCTCCCTGACGACTACCGCCTGCGGCTGCTGGACAGCTCCGCGACGCAGGCCGAGGCCCGCGACCGTGGTGGTCGCGTGGCGCGCGGAGCCTACGTCTGCTTCCTGCTCGCCGCCGATCTCCTCACCCAGAACGCGATGCGTACGCTGGTGACCTCCCTGGAGGAGAGCGGCTCCGATCTCGCGGTCGGTCGTATCGAGAGTCGCCAGCGGCTCTCCCCGCCGGTGGTGCCGGCCTACGACGTCGTGCACGCCGAGAACCGCTCCGGTCTCACCCTCGACGAGTTCCCGGTGGCGCTGAGCGATGTCGGGGTGAGCAACCGGCTCTTCCGCACCTCGTTCTGGCGTCAGAACGGCTTCAGCTTCGGCGGCCGCGGCGGCGCCGACGCGGTCGGCTTCGACGGCTACCTGAAGGCCAGCCGCTTCGACGTGGTCACCGCGCCGGTGTGCGTCGACATGGACCGCGCCGACGGCACCCCGGTCGAGCAGCTCCACGACCAGACCCTCGGCATGGCGGAGTGGATCGAGCAGACCCGCTCGACCTGGGTGGCGATCGGTGAGCTGGCCTCCGACCTGCGCGACCACTGGGCGCTCGGCGGGCTCGCCGGCCGCGCCAACACCATCCTCGGTGACGTCGAGCGGATGAGCGCCGAGCAGTGGACCGGCCTGCGCGACCTCGTCGTCGAGATCGAGCGCGACGTCTCTCCGGAGGTGTGGCTCAAGCTCCCGGTCGAGGTGCGGGCCCGGCTGACCTACCTCATCGCCGACCAGCGCGAGGAGCTGACCGCGTTCGTCGCGTCGCGCTGGTTCGAGCGCGGCAACCTGAGCACCCGGGTCGTCGGCGGTCAGGTGCGCGGGATCTTCCCCGACACGGACCTGCCCGAGGCCGTGACCACGCTCAACGAGCACGAGACACCGGCGCGGGTGCTGGTGCGGGACGTACGTCCGCTCGACTCCGACCGGGTCGTGGTCGACCTGGTGGCGCGGATCGAGCTCGTCGACCTCGCCGAGACGACCCCGTTCTTCACCGCCCGCCTGGTGCCCGACGTGGTCGCCACCGCCGACGAGGACGGCGCCGCGAGCGACCCCGACGCGGCGTTGCCCGACCCGATCGACCTGACCGTGACGCCGCGGCGCGACGCGCAGGCCAACATGACGATCGGCCACAAGTACCAGGACTACCGCGCCGGCGGGTGCCGCGCCGAGATCGACCTCACCCGGCTCACCGCCGGGCGCTGGCACCTCGAGGTCACCGTCGGCGTCGACGGTGTCGTCCGCACCACCAGCGAGGTCCAGATCGACACCCGCGGCCCGGCGGGCAACCTGGCGACGCGCTACCGGCCGCGGGTCCACACCTCCACCGGTCTGTCGGTGGCCTGCGATCGCTACCTCGATCAGCTCAGCTTCCGCGCCGTCCCGACGACGGCGACCTCCCTGGAGAAGGCGGAGGTCGAGGGCCGCACCGTCTCCCTGACCCTCGCCGGCGAGCTGCCGCAGGCCGTGCGGGCGATCGGTGGCGGCGTACGTATCGAGGCGCCCGTCAGGGACGGCAAGGTCACCCTCAGCCTCCCCGCCCACGGTGCCGTCGAGCCCGGGGCGCCCGCCGCCTGGCGGCTGGACACTCTCCAGGACGGGACCTCGGGCCGGATCGTCTGGGCCGACCCGATCGGCACGCCGTGGACCGGCGAACGCGGCGGCAGCGTGCTGGCTTCGCGAGACGGCCGGGGCTACGCCCAGATCATCGAGGTGGCCGACACCGTCGCGATCGACCGTGTCGAGCTCGGCGAGGGCCAGATCACGGTGCGGGGCGAGTGGCTCAGCACGATCCCGAAGCACGCCCGGCTGACCCTCTCCGGATCGCGCCACAGCGAGACCGTCAAGATCGACACCGCTGCTGCCGAGTTCGAGGTCGTCTTCACGCTGCGCTGGGACGAGTGGGGCCTGGGCGAGTCCGTCCTGCCCAGCGGCATCTACCAGTTCCAGCTCACCTGCGGAGCCAAGCGCAGCGGCAACGTACGCCACACCACCGCGTTCCTCGAGCACCAGGCCGAGTTCCAGACCAGTGACGAGGTCCGGCTGCGTCCGGTCAACGGCAACGGCCCCGGAGTCACCCTGCAGCCGCCGATCCCCGTCGACCACGCCGGCAGCTACGCCCACAACCTCGCCCGCGAGCGCGTGCTGGCGGCCGAGGAGCCGCTCGACGAGTCCGCGGTCTATCTCTCGACCTACGCCGGCTCGACCGCCACCGACTCTCAGCTCGCGATCCACGAGCACCTGCGTCGCACCCGGCCCGACCTCACCCTCTACTGGGGCGTCGCCGACCACGCCTCCCGGGTCCCCGAGGGCGGCATCCCGGTCGTGCTCCAGAGCCTGGAGTGGTATCGGGTCATCGGCACCGCGAAGTACCTCGTCCAGAACATCGACTTCGACCGCTGGTGGCGCAAGCGGGAGGGGCAGCGGTTCCTGCAGACCTTCCACGGCTACCCGGCCAAGTCGATGGGCCTGCGGATGTGGCGCGCGAAGATGTTCTCGCCGCTGCGCTGCGAGGCCGAGCTCGACCGTACGACCGCCGGGTGGGACCTGATCCTGACCCCGACGCCGGAGATGGACCGCTACTACCGCGAGGAGTACGCCTACGACGGCCCGATCCACAGCGAGGGCTACCCGCGCGACGACGCGCTGGTCCTCCCGTCGGCGGCGGAGGCCCGCGAGCGTACGCGCAACCTGCTCGGCATCGGCGCGCACCAGAAGGTGGTCCTCTACGCCCCGACCTGGCGGGACCACCTGGCGCTGAACTACCGCTCGGCGAAGATGGTCGAGCACCTCGACGTGGTCGCGGCCAGCGAGGCCCTGGGCGACGAGTACGTCATCCTGCTCCGCGGTCACCGGTTCAACTCCAAGGGCAGCGAGCGCAGCGAGCGCACCGCCCGGATCATCGACGTCACCGACTACCCGGAGATCAACGACCTGATCCTGGCCTCCGACGCGGCGGTGCTCGACTACTCCAGCCTGCGCTTCGACTTCGCCCTCACCGGCCGGCCGATGGTGTTCCTGGTGCCCGACCTGTCCGACTACACCGGCGGCATCCGCGGCTTCCTCTACGACTACGCCGACACCGCCCCCGGGCCGATGCTCGACACCGCCGAGGAGGTCGTCGCGGCCCTGTCCGACCTGGACCGGCTCGAGGCCGAGCACCGCGACCGGATCGCCGAGTTCAACGCCAAGTACCAGTACACCCAGGACGGCAAGGCGACCGAGCGGGTCGTCGAGGCCTTCTTCGACAAGCCCAGCTTCGACAAGGCCTGAGGGTCACAAAAGCAGCGATGGCGCGTCCCCTTGCGGGGCGCGCCATCGCTGCTTCTCCAAGGAGTCAGCCCAGGATCACGGCATCCGGGCGAGAGCCGGCTCGGCCACCGCGGTCTTGCCGGGGATCGCGTTCCAGCGCTCCGGCAGGACCGCGCGGTGCGGGCCGACCTCGAGGAGGAGCACGTTGCGGTAGGTCATCCCGTAGGTCTCGACATAGGGCGCCAGCGAGGTGAGCAGGTCCTGAGTGCGCCACTGAGCGGCGTCGAGCACGAGCACGTCGATGTCGAAGGCGTCGAAGTCGAAGGCATGCCGCTGGTGGCCGTCCCGACGCAGCTCGGCTGCCTCGGTGGTGCGCTCGGCCTGCTTGTTGGCGGCGGCGTGGATCTGCTGGAAACCGCTGACCGCGCGCGTGCCGACGACATCGGCGGCAGCCACCAGGTTGCCCTCCAGGTCGGTGTCGGCGAGCCCGGCGATGTCCTCGGTCAGCACCGCGGAGACCGGGAGGATGACGAGCTTGTCGACGTCGGGGAGCAGGTCGGCGACCACGAGCCGCTCGACCTGGCCGATCGGGAGCGTGCTGCCGTCGGGCTGCTTGATGCCGTCGAAGCCGGACACGTCCAGGGCGCTGAGCGTGATCCCCGGCCGGGCGAGCTCGTCGAGCCGCAGGTCGGTCCCACCGGTCTGGACCCACAGGTGGACCGGACGGGACGAGTAGGCGGCGATGGACTTGACCAGCCGGCGCAGCTTCGGGCGCTGCTTCGGACGGGCCGAGACGGCGACGTGGATCGCGTCAGCCGGGACCTGCTCCGGGGTGTTGACCGGGTTGCTGCGTACGTCCTCGGCGATCGAGCTGACCAGCTCGCCCACCTTGCGGGCGCCGGCGCGGCGCTGACGCGCGATCTCGACCTCGGCGGCGTTCATCTCACGCCACTGTGCGTAGACGTCCTCGACGCTGGCGCCGGAGAAGATCTTGGTGAGGATCTTCTCGAGCCGGTCGTTCATGCTCTCCCGGATGCCGTCGAACTCGGCGGGGGTGAGCGGGTTGAGGCCGGCGAAGCGCGGGTCGGAGAGGTTCTTCGGGCGGAAGTCGATGTCGATGCCGATGCTGCGACCGGGCAGGTAGCAGTGCAGGCGGCTGGTGACCAGCTTGGGGTGGTCGCGACGGTAGCCCTCGAGCATCGTGATCGCGTCGTCGATGTTCTGCACGAACGGCCGGAAGCGGACCTCGTCGAGGCCGCCCTGGGCGTAGGTCGGGGCGCCCTCGGGGATGGTGCCGTCGAAGACGTCGACGTAGCCGACCGGAGCGTCCGGGCCAGGGAGCTCCTCGGCGTCGGGGAAGACGGTCGAGACGGTCGTGGTCAGGCAGCCCGAGAAGAAGGCGGGCACACCGACGGAGAGCAGGATGTCGACGGTCGTCCAGTCGCGGCAGCCGATCGGGGCGTACTTCTTGAGGTATTCGATCGTCTCGTCGGTCATCATGGCGCGGGTGCTGCAGTGGAACGAGACGAAGATCGGGCGCAGGTTCTTGTGGAACGGCATCCCGTAGCGCATCTCGAAGATCGGGTGCATGTACCACCCGAAGCCGAGCATCCAGGTGTCCTTCGGGACGGGCTGGTACATCGACGCGTCGCGCTGGAGGGTCATCAGCTGGACCTTGGCGGAGAGGCCCTCGCGGACGCGCTCGGGGCGGACCCGCTCGCGCAGCCGGTCGGCGAGCTCGTCGAGCTCGGACTCGCCGGTGAACTCGAGGTCGCGGTGGCGGACCAGGTGACCGAGGGAGGCGACGGTCTGGACGTGGTCGCCGATGTTGGCGGAGGCGCGGGAGCGGCCGGGGTGGCCGTAGTCGACGACGGCGTAGGAGACGGTGCCCTCCGGCGCGGCCGGAGCGTCGGGCTCGTCGTTGTCGGCCGCCACCCAAGGGCGCAGCCAGTCACGGCTCTCGACGACCCACTTGGTGTCGCCGTTGGTGCCGTCGCCGACGGCCTCGTCGAGCCGGGCGTAGAGGCTGCGGGCCAGCTCCTGGTCGCCGAAGCCGAAGACACGGCTGGTCATCGCGAGCCACGCGCGCCCAGGGACGTACGCAGCGCCGGACTCGGCGAGCTCGCGCAGGGTCTCGCGGGTCGCGTCGGGGTCGACGTGGAGGCCGGACATGACGTACTCGTCGGCGGCCTTGGCGGCCCACTTCTCCACCGGGATGCCCTGGAAGAGGGCCCAGGCGCGCTCATAGAAGCCGCCACCGGCGGCGTTCACGGCACCCTCGAGATCAGCGGCGACGACGAGCGGCTCGACCTCGATGGAGATCGGCGCAGGCTTCCCCTCCTGGTTCGCAGCCTGTGACGCACCCTCCGAGATGGACGGGACGCGAGCGGTCAGGCTCTGACGCAGGCGCTCGGGAAGCAGCTGGCGAGCGAGTCGTCGAGCTGGGCTGGCCATGGGACTCCTTCATTGATGGTTCGACGCAGTGTCGTCGGGCGGAGCCGCGATGTTCGCGGTCCGTTCACACGTTTCCCCCTATGATCCAGGCCGGATATCCTGCCCGAAGAATCGGCAATCCCCAAAGACGCCGACTAATCTCTGCGCATGCCGATCCCCAACCCCCACGAGCAGGTCGCGTTCCCCGAGGGCCGCTACCTCACGATGTGCAACGAGATCGCGACCAAGTTCGGCGGGCAGACGCGGGCGATGATCATGCGCAACCGCCTGATCACGCAGCACACCGGGATTCCGACCACGCTGCTGACCACCGAGTCGAAGCCCGTCTACGACGAGGTGCGCGAGGTGCTGCGCGACTCCGGCCAGCTGGTCGAGGGCATGGACCTCCTCAACCTCTACGAGTGGTACCGGCTGAACACCCCGACCGACGCGCCGGACGAGTCCGTGGCCGCGCTCGGGGGCCAGCTGGGCGAGGTGGCCGGCACGACCATCTCGGACGTACTCCACCCCGACGGCACCGTCTACTACACCGCCCACTCGCAGTCGGGTAAGGACCTGGCGCGCGACTACCGTCGCGCCGACGGGTCGATCTACCTGCGGGCGCCGGGTCCGGGTGCCCCGGCCGCGTCCCGGGTGCCCTACATCCTCACCGACGCCGAGGGGTGTCCGATCCGGTCGTGGGAGACCATCGGCGGCTGGCTGTGGCACTGGCTCGAGCTGCTCGCCGGCGACGCCGAGCGGGTCTTCTTCGTGACCGACTCCCGGTTCGCGCTGCGGGACGTCATGCCCCGCCAGGACGACCGCTTCTACTTCCTCCACCTCATGCACAACAACCATGTCGTGAAGGAGCGCCGCTGGAACTCCCAGCTCTCGGGCAAGTACGCCCCGCTGCTCGACAACATCCACGAGTACGACGCGCTGGTGAACCTGACCCATCGTCAGTCGGAGCACATCGCGATGCGCTACGGCTCGACCTCGCACCGGTTCGTGGTGCCCAACCCGGTCGAGCTGCCGGTGCTGCCCGAGACGATGCCCCAGCGGGAGCCGGCGACGTTCGTCACCGTCGCCCGGCTCGAGCCGCAGAAGCGCCTCGAGCACGCCATCAAGGCGTTCGCGAAGGTGATCGAGAAGCGGCCGGAGGCCAAGTTCCAGATCTACGGTGACGGCAAGCTCTACAAGCCGCTCGCCGACCTGATCGAGACCCTCGACGTCGGCAAGAACGTCCAGCTCATGGGTCACGACCCGCGAGCCAAGGAAGCGCTGCTGCACGCCACCGGGTTCATCATGACCAGCGTCAACGAGGGCTACCCGCTGGCGACCCTCGAGTCGCTCTCCTTCGGCTGCCCGGTGATCAGCTACGACATCAACTACGGTCCGCGCGAGCAGATCAGCGACGGGGTCGACGGCTTCATCGTCGAGGCCGAGGACACGGACGCGGTCGCCGAGCGCTGCATCCAGATGATCGACGCCCCCGAGAAGGTGGCCGAGATGTCCCGCAAGGCCCTGGAGAAGGCGAGCAAGCACGACTGGCGCGCCTTCCTCGATGACTGGCGGGTCGCGTTCGAGGGCGCCGTCGCGCAGCGACCGGGCCGGATCGAGAAGGCACGCGCCCGGCTCGACGTCCACGCCCTCGGCTGGGCGCGCCCGATGCCTGAGGGCGTCGCGACCCGGCTCCCGGGTCCGGCCAGCCGGCTGGGTCGCACCCAGGCCAGCTCGGCAGCCTTCCGTGACTCTCGTACCCTTCGCTTCGACGCCATGCTCACCGTGATGGGCGAGTGGCCGAAGGGCGTGATGGCGGACCGCATCGTCACCCTCGACGCCGTCTGCAACGAGACCGGCGAGGTGGCCGCGCTGCCGCTGGAGGTCTCACCCGAGGGCCGCGGCGAGTTCCGGCTCGCCTCCAGGTTCGACCTCGCGGAGGTCTTCGAGGAGTTCTCGGAGAGGGCGCGCAACCTCGACCTACGGCTCCGGTTCACGGTCCACAACTGGAACTGGGAGACCAAGCTCGGCCGGCCACGCGAGGTGCGCCCGAACTTTGAGGTGTCGTTCGGTCCGAACGACGTCCTTCACCTGCAGCGGCGCTGACCGGTGGGCGTCAGGCTCAGGCGGTGCGGACGACGTGCAGCTTCGTACGCCGCTCCAGCCGGAAGCCGGGACGGTCCTTGAAGTACCCGTCGACCGCGTCGCGGCACCCGCTGTAGTGGAAGTAGTCGTCGAGCACGATCCGTCCGCCCACGACCAGGTGGGGGGCGATCCGCTCCAAGCACGTCATCGTCGACTCGTACCAGTCGCCGTCGAGGTGCGCGAAGGCGACCGGCTCGTCGATCTTCAGCGTGTCCTGGAACAGGCCCTGCACCAGCTCGACATTGTGCTGCGCCGGATCGATCCCGTGCCTGGTGAATGAGTCGCTCACCTCGTCGTAGAGGTTGTCGCGATAGCCGTAGTAGGTCTCTCCGCCGATGCCCTTCGACGTGCCGCTGACGATCTTCTGGTAGCGCTTGTGCACGTCGTCGCCGTCGCGCCCGGACGGCTCCGGGATCATCCCGAAGACGTCGTAGACCCTCATCGGCCGCTTCGGGTCCTTCGCCGCGGCCATCACGATCGAGGAGCCGCCGAGCGCCGCTCCGGTCTCGATGATCAGGCCGGGCCGGTCCTGCAGGTCAGCATCCAGCACCTGACGGGCGAGCACCTGCAGGTTCTCGGGCTTGAGGTAGGTGAGGTGCTCGGTGCGGACGCCGTCGAGGACGGTGCGGACCTCGGCAGGGAGCGGGAGATCGACCAGCGGGTCGCGCAGGGACTCCCGGGTGCGTACGGTCTCCATCCTCAGCCTCTCGACCTCGGCCCGGAGCTCGGCCATGGTCGGGGCGGTCTTCGTCCCCGTCTTCGTCCCCGTCTTCGTCCCCGTCTTCGTCCCCGTCTTCGTCCCCGTCTTCGTCTCGGCCTCGGGCTGCTTCGATGCGGGTGGCGTCCCGTCGGCGGGCTTGCGCGCGACCACGACGTAGTTCTTCGGCATCCCGCGCTCGAGGCGGCGGCCGGAGACCTCCAGGCGCGCGTAGAGGCGGCTGAGCCGGATTGCGAGCTTCCGGTTGAGGAGCACGATCGGGGCGACGTAGGCGAGCTTCCAGCGCAGGCCGCGCCCGCGGAGCTCACTGACGTTCGTGGGAAGGTTCTTCGCCATCATCTGGTAGCTGTAGGCGACCGTCCCGAAGTAGCCCTCGAGCCAGTTCATCCTGGCGATCTCGAAGCCCGCCTCCTCGAACATCTTCCGCAGCGAGAACTGGGTGTAGCGGAAGAAGTCGTAGGGCTTCTGGTGCTCGGCGAAGAAGAGGGGCGCGGAGAGGAAGATCCGCCCGCCCGGCTTGAGCACGCGGTAGAGCTCCGCGATGGCCTTCTCCGGCTCGGGCACGTGCTCGAGGACCTGGTTGCAGATCACCCGGTCGAAGTGCCCGTCATCGACCGGGATGTCGGTGATGTCGCAGACGTAGTCCAGCGGTGCGTACGCCGAGCTCAGCTGGGCGAAGTCAGCAGCCTCGTAGTGGGCGTGCTTGAACAGCTTCCGGTAGGGCGAGCGGCCCGCACCGGCGTCGAGGACACGCATGCCACGCTTGGTGCCTTTGGCGAAGCGTGCCATCTCCTGGCGGAGACGCACACGGGATGGATTGATGTGCCGGGGCTGAACCGTTGTGCCGCGATCCTGCCGGGCTCTGGGCCACATGGAGCGACATTAGCGCCCCTGAAGCGGAGTCTCCCGTAAACCACGCAGAACGGCGTCGCGCACCGGGTCGTGGAGGCGGCGCTCGATGAGGTAGTGGAGCGCGACGGCCAGCACGAGGGCGGTCGATACGGCAGCGGCCAGGACGACGTACTCGTCGTAGCGGCCGTGGAACATGTCGATGATCCAGAACGCGAACTGCGCGTGGATCAGGTAGAGCGGATAGGTCAGCGCTCCCAGAGTCGTCAGGAAGCGCGCCTCCACCCGGCCCAGCGGACCGGCCGAGACCAGCCAGACGAGCGCCGCGAACCCTACGATCGCCCAGCCGGTGATCGCTGGCGAGACGGTGGCACCGACGAGCTCCGTGGCCCGGTCGGCGTACTCCGTCGCCTGGCGGATGCCCAGGATCACGTTGTAGGCCACCGCGAGCCAGGCGATGAACGAGTTGCCGAACCGGTAGATGAGGAACAGCGCCATGCCCATCGCGAAGAACGGGGCGTACTCGGCGAACAGGAGCGAGTTGAGCATGCCGGAGTCGGTCGCGCGGGCGATCTGGGCCAGCAGCGGCCACAGGAACACGACCGCGATCACGCGCTGCTTGGTGATCCCGACGAGCAGGAAGACGCCGATCAGCAGGTAGAACTTGAGCTCGATCCAGAGCGTCCAGAAGGCACCTTGGGCACTGAGTACGTTCCAGCCGTCCTGCGTCATCGTCATGTTGATCAGGCCGCCGACGAACCCCTGGTCACGGCCGCCCTTCCAGTAGGCCTGGAGGACCAGCGTGATGATGACGGCGACCCAGTAGGCCGGGAACAGCCGGGCGACGCGGGACGAGACGAAACGGGGCAGGTCGCGACCCCACGCGGTCATCAGGATCACGAAGCCGCTGATGATGAAGAAGAGCTCCACGCCGAGGTAGCCGTAGCGGGTGACGTGGTTGAGGGTCGGGAAGACCTGCCGCGGATCGAGACCCCAGTAAGGGGTCGCGATGCCGGTGAGGTGGTAGCCGACGACGACGGCTGCCGCGATGAAGCGGAGCGCGTCGAGCGCGCCGAGGCGGGATCGGCGTACGGCCTTCTTCGGCTCGGGCGTGGGTGTCGAGGCGGGGGCCGTGTCCGCGGAGACGGTCGGGGCGCTGGTCATCGGGTCAGTTCCCGGCCGCAGCGTCCAGGGCCTCCTGGATCGGGTCGATGCGGCGCAGGTCGATGACGTGGCCGGTGCTCGACGCGATCAGGGTGTCCAGCGACGCCCGGGCGACCGCCTTCGACTCCAGCAGCGTGTGGGACGGCTCCTGGCCGAACGCCTTGGTACGCATCGGGGTGCCGGTGCGCTCGGGGTTGATCGCGTTGACGCGTACGCCCTGGTCGGCCCACTCGTCGGCGAGGGCCTGGGTCAGGTTGACGGTGGCCGCCTTCGCGGAGGAGTAGAGCGCGTAGCCGCGGCGACCGCGGGTGTAGGAGCTCGAGGTGAAGAAGAGGAGCGAGCCCTTCGCCCGGGCGAGGTAGGGGAAGAACTCCTGGGCGATCAGGACCGGCGCGATGTAGTTGATCTCGGTCGCGTTGTAGATCGTCTCCTCCGAGACGGTGGCGAGGTCGCCGCGCGGGAGCACGCCGGCGGTGTTGACCACGAAGTCGATCGAGCCGAAGCGCTTGCCGGCGTCGGCCGCCGCGGCGACGATGTCGGCCCGCTTGGCGACGTCGGTGCTGGTGGCCGAGCGGCTGTAGGAGGCGACGTTGGCGCCGTAGGACTCGGCCAGCTCCGCGATGTCGGCGCCGATTCCGTAGCTGCCGCCGAAGACGACCATGTTCTTGCCCTCGAGGGCGGCCCGGTAGTCGGTCTCGTCCTTCTGCGGGAACTGCTGGTGAGCGGTGAGCTGGAAGAGCTTGTCGGCGATGTAGACGTCGATCGGCTCGGTGACCTTCATGTTCTGCTCGTGACCATCGACCACCCAGATCTTGGTGTCGGGCAGGTACTTCAGCACCACGCTGCAGTCGTCGGTCGCCCGGAACTCGGGGTCCTGGTCGGCGATCTCGTAGGCCCGCTTCAGGGTCGAGGCGAGGAAGGCCTGCGGCGTCTGGCCGCGGCGCAGCCGGGATCGGTCCGGGATCTGCGAGATCGTGTTGTCGTCGTTGAGCTCGATGATCGTGTCCGCGGACGGGATGGCCACGTCGACGGCCTGGTAGGTCACCAGCGCCTTGAAGCAGTCGGTGATCACGTCCTCGCTGAGCAGCGGACGCACGGCGTCGTGGAGGAGTACGTTGCAGTCCTCGCCCTCGGGGAGGGCGGCCAGGGCGAGCTTGGTCGTCTCGTTGCGGGTCTCGGCGCCCTCGAGGATCTTGGAGACCTTCGGGTAGCGGCCGTCGCGGGTCATCGCGTGCACGGCGTCGAGGTGGCCCGGGGCCATCAGGATGATGATCTCGTCGATCTGCGGGTGGCGGTCGAGCACGCCGAGGGTGTGCTCCATGATCGGCATCCCTGCGATCTTGATGAGCTGCTTCGGGATGTCGAGACCCACACGGGAGCCCACACCGCCGGCAAGCAGCACGGCAACGTTACGAAGCACTGAACTCTGACCCTTTGGTAGATGACGAGGAGGGGTGGATTGTTCCATGGTGCGCGCGGTTGACTCCAATGCTGAGGGTGAGGTGATGCCGAGCCGTTGGTTTCAACGGGTGATCCGCGGCGGCGGCGCTCTATGTGATGGCAGTCACGGCATCGTGGTGTTTCGGAAGAGTGAACGGCGGCGTACCTTTGTTTCGTCTCTGCTGAAGCGGAGCCCGAAGCAATACAGCTCGGTCACCGTGGCCGAGCAGGCAGGCACAACGTCTGGTACCCATCCCGGCTCCGCTCACAAGGGGAGTGGTCGGAGGGACTGGAACGAAAGGTCTAACCATGAACCCACTCAGGGTGGGCGTAGTCGGCGCGGGTCGCGTCGGGGCCGTCCTTGCTGCAGCGCTTAGGTCCGCCGGTCATGAGATCGTCGCGGTCGCCGGAGAATCCGACGCCTCGCGAGCACGCATCGCCTCGCTCCTCCCGGGTGTCCCGGTAGAGAAGCCGACCGCTGTCGCCCGCGCGTGCGACCTCCTTCTTCTCACCGTCCCCGACGACATGCTCGGCAACGTCGTCAAGACGATGACGGACGCCGGCGCGATCCGCCCCGGGATGTACGTCGCGCACACCTCCGGCCGCCACGGCCTGGCGATCCTCGAGCCGGCCGCCGCGATCGGCGCCCACGTGATGGCCGTCCACCCGGCGATGACCTTCTCCGGCACCTCGGTCGACCTCGCCCGGCTCACCGGCTGCGTCTTCGGCCTGACCGCCGCGACTCCCGCCGACCGGGCCTTCGCCGAGGCACTGGTCCAGGACCTCGGTGGCAACCCGATGTGGGTGCCCGAGGAGATGCGGACGCTCTACCACGCCGGCCTCGCCCATGGCGCGAACCACCTGGTCACGCTGGTCACCGAGGCGATGGAGATCCTCGCCGCCGCCGGCGCCACCGACCCCGCGGGCACGCTGCGGCCGCTGCTGACGGCGGCCCTCGACAACGCCCTGGACCACGGCGACGCCGCGCTGACCGGCCCGATCGTCCGCGGCGACGCCGGCACGGTGGCAGCCCACCTCGACGACATCCGCACGAACGCTCCGCAGACCCTGGCGTCGTACGTCTCCATGGCACGGGCCACGCTCGACCGGGCCGTCTCCGACGGGCGGCTGCTGCCCATCCGGGCACTCAAGATCAAGAACCTGCTCGACGAGGCGGATCGTGCCGCCGTGCAGCCCCTCCCGCGTCCGATCCACACCTGGAACCAGTGATGACTGTGCCTATCGTCTCGGGCTCCGCTTCGACCCAGATCGCATCCACCCGCGAGGAGCTCGCGAAGCTCCTCGACTCCGCCCGCCGCGAAGGCGCGAGCGTCGGCTTCGTGCCGACGATGGGCGCCCTCCACGAGGGTCACGCGTCGCTGATGCGCGTCGCCCGTGAGCGGGTCGGCGGCGGCCCCGTCGTCGTGTCGATCTTCGTCAACCCGCTGCAGTTCGGCGCCGGGGAGGACCTCGACCGCTACCCGCGCACGCTCGAGGCCGACCTCGAGGTCTGCGAGCGCGAAGGCGTCGACGTCGTCTTCGCGCCGTCGGTGGACGAGGTCTATCCCGGTGGGCTGCCGCAGGTGACCGTGGCCCCCGGCGAGCTCGGGGACGTGCTCGAGGGCAAGACCCGGCCAGGCCACTTCGGCGGCGTACTCACCGTGGTCGCGAAGCTGTTCGGGCTGGTCGAGCCGGACGTCGCCGTCTTCGGTCAGAAGGACTACCAGCAGCTCGCGCTGATCCGCCGGATGTCGGCCGACCTGTGCCTCGGTGTCGACGTCGTCGGTGCGCCGACCCAGCGCGAGCCCGACGGGCTGGCGCTCTCCTCGCGCAACCGCTACCTCTCGCCCGAGCAGCGGGAGGAGGCGACGACGCTGTCGCGGGCGCTCCACGCCGCGCAGCGCGGGGCCGGCCACGGCGTCGAGGCCGCGCTGAACGCGGCGCGCGCCGAGCTCCGCCGGGCGAAGGGGGTCGACGTGGACTACCTCGTGGTCACCGACCCCGCGCTCGGAGAGCTGCCCGCCAACCCGGAGCCGGCCACCGAAGCCCGGATCCTCGTCGCCGCCCGCGTCGGCACCACTCGACTCATCGACAACATGAGCCTCACGATCGGAGCATCCCGATGACCCGTCTGCGCACCATGATGACCGGCAAGATCCACCGTGCCACGGTCACCCAGGCAGACCTCCACTACGTCGGCTCGGTCACCGTCGACGCCGACCTCCTCGACGCCGCGGACATCCTCCCCGGCGAGCTGGTCTCCATCGTCGACATCACCAACGGTGCCCGCCTGGAGACCTACACGATCGCGGGCGAGCGCGGCAGCGGCGTACTCGGCATCAACGGCGCCGCCGCCCACCTGGTCCACCCCGGCGACCTGGTCATCCTCATCGTGTACGCACAGATGAGCACCGAGGAGGCCCGCGCCTTCGAGCCGCACGTCGTGCACGTCGACGAGGCCAACCACATCGTCGCGCTCGGGTCCGACAGGGGCGAGCCGGTTCCAGGGACCGACCAGATGCGTGGACCGCTCGTTCTCACGCAGTAGCGTGCGGCTATGAGCGAGCGCCAGCGAGCGACAGATGAGATCATCATGGTGTCGCCTCCGTATGCTTTCCTCTCCTCGACGGAGGGGGCAGCATGAACATCGAGCTGCTCTCCGCCCGCGACCCGGGCTGGACCGAGTGGGCAGACGTGATCGTGGTGGGCTCGGGGATCGCCGGGCTGACCGCGGCGCTGCGGCTCAAGGACCAGGTCGAGCGGGTCGCCGTCGTCACCAAGGACGAGCTCAAGGCGGGCTCGACGCAGTGGGCCCAGGGCGGCATCGCGGCGGCTCTCGGCGAGGGTGACACCCCTGCTCAGCACGAGGTCGACACGCTCGTGGCAGGCGCCGGGGCGTGCGACCTGGAGGCCGTACGCGTCCTGGTCGGTGAGGGCGCCGAGGCGGTCCGCGAGCTGATCGAGTGGGGTGCCGAGTTCGACAAGGACCCCTCCGGCAACCTCTCGCTCACCCGTGAGGGCGGCCATCTCCGCGATCGGATCGCGCACGCCGACGGCGACGCGACCGGCGCCGAGATCCAGCGCGCGCTGATGGAGGCCGTACGCCGCGCTCCCGAGATCCTGGTCTTCGAGCACGCGATGGTCGTCGACCTGCTGACGGCCGCCGACGGCGGCGTCGCCGGCCTGACCATCCACGTGATGGGCGAGGGCGATGCCGACGGCGTCGGCATCGTGCGTACCCGGGCAGTCGTGCTCGCCTCCGGCGGCCTCGGCCAGGTCTTCTCCCAGACCACCAACCCCGCCGTCGCCACCGCCGACGGGATGGCGATCGCGCTGCGGGCCGGTGCGACCCTGCGCGACCTCGAGTTCGTCCAGTTCCACCCCACGGTGATGTACCTGGGTGAGGACTCCCGCGGGCAGCAGCCGCTGATCTCCGAGGCCGTACGCGGCGAGGGCGCCTTCCTGGTCGACTGGGACGGCAACCGGCTGATGGAGGGCGTGCACGAGCTCGGCGACCTGGCTCCGCGCGACATCGTCTCCAAGGCGATCATGAAGCGGATGCTCGAGAGCGGTCACCCCAACATGTGGCTCGACGCCCGTCACCTCGGCCGTGGGTTCTGGGAGAAGCGGTTCCCCAACATCCTTGCCTCGTGCGAGCAGCACGGCGTCGACCCGTCCGTCGATCTGATCCCGGTCGCCCCGGCGTGCCACTACGCCTCCGGCGGAGTACGCACCGACCTGTGGGGCCGCTCGGACGTGCCCGGGCTCTACGCCACCGGTGAGGTCGCCTGCAGCGGCGTCCACGGCGCCAACCGGCTCGCCTCCAACTCGCTGCTCGAGGGGTTGGTCTTCTCGCGCCGGATCGCCGAGGTCCTGCCCGGCGAGCTGCGGCAGCTGGAGGACCCGGCTCCGGGCCCAGGCACCGGGCGCGCGCTCGTCCCCGGCACCGCGCTCAAGCAGCTGCAGGAGACCATGACGACCAAGGTCGGAGTTCTCCGCAACGCGACCGGTCTCGCCGAGGCGATCGACGAGCTCGAGCAGCTCGCGGGCACCCCGGCGACCGAGATCGACCCGGCCGCCTGGGAGGCGACCAACCTGCTGACCGTCTCGCTCGCGCTGGCGACGTCCGCGCTGCTGCGCGAGGAGACCCGCGGGTCCCACTGGCGCGAGGACTTCGCCGAGCGCGACGACGCCGGGTTCGCCGGCCACTTCGACGTACGGCTCCGGGACGGCGAGACTGTCGTCACGTTCGCCCCGACGCCGGCGACCGACCCCTCAACCATGGCAGGAGCCTGATGACCATCCGACGCGTGCCCTTCGACGAGATCCCGCAGCCGCTGCGCGACGAGCTGACCAAGGCCGGCCTGGACGCCGGCGAGGTCTACGACGCCGTCGAGCTCGCTCTCGACGAGGACCTGCCCACGTCTGCTCCCGGTGAGATGCCCAGCGAGGACGTCACCTCCGTGGCCACCATCGCCCCCGACTCGAGCGGGATCGGTGTCTTCGCCGCTCGTGAGGATGGCGTCGTGGCCGGCCTGGGTGTGGCCGAGCTCGTCTTCGCGTACGTCATGGGTGACTCGGTCACGGTCACCGACCGCGTCAAGGACGGCTCGAAGGTGAAGGCCGGGGACGTCATCATGCGGATCGCGGGGCCGACCCGCGGGCTGCTGACCGCGGAGCGTACGGCGCTCAACTACGCCTCCCACCTCTCCGGTGTCGCCACCGGCGTCGCGGCGTGGACCGAGGCGCTGGAAGGGACCGGCGCGCAGGTCCTCGACACCCGCAAGACGCTGCCCGGCTTCCGGGCGCTGGAGAAATACGCCGTCCGTTGTGGCGGCGGCGCCAACCACCGGATGTCGCTCTCCGACATGGCGCTGGTCAAGGACAATCACATCGTCGCCGCGGGTGGCGCGGTGCAGGCCTATGAGGCCGTGAAGTTCGCCTACCCGGACGTGCCGATCGAGGTCGAGGTGACCACGCTCGAGGAGCTCACGGCGCTCCTCGATGCCGGTTGCGGCCGGATCATGCTCGACAACATGTCGACCGCGACGATGAAGGAGGCCGTCGAGATCACCGCCGGGCGTGCGGTGCTCGAGGCCTCCGGCGGGCTGACCCTCGACCGGGCCCGCGAGGTCGCCGAGACCGGTGTCGACTATCTCTCCGTCGGTGCGCTGACCCACTCGGTGAAGGTCTTCGACATCGGCTTCGACCTGTCCGCGGGCTGAGGCGTCCCGCCATGTCTTTGCTCGCCGTCAACATCGGCAACAGCCACACGGTTCTCGGGCTGATCGCCGACGGTGTCGTGTCTGCGGACTGGCGGGTCTCCACGCTCGAGCACCGCACCGCCGACGAATGGTGGGCGCTGCTGCGGGGAACCATGGGCGACCCGCTGGTGGCGGGAATCTCCGGAGTCGTGGTCTGCGCGACCGTGCCCTCGGTGCTGCACGAATGGCGCGAGATGATCGCCCGCCATCTCGGCTCGGTCGAGAGCGTGGTGGTCGAGCCCGGCGTACGCTCCGGCATCCCGATCCTGATGGACAACCCGCGCGAGGTCGGCACCGACCGGATCGCCAACGCGGTCGCGGCGGTCGCTCTCCACGGCGGCCCCGCGATCGTGGTCGACTTCGGTGGCACGGCGACGACCTTCGACGTGGTCAACGCCGCGGGACAGTATGTCGGTGGCGCGATCCTGCCCGGGATCGAGCTGTCGCTGGAGGCGCTGGGGCGGCGCGGCGCCCAGCTGCGCAAGGTCGAGCTCGCCCGCCCGCGATCGGTGATCGCCAAGAACACGGTCGAGGCGCTGCAGTCCGGAATGGTCTTCGGGGTCGCCGCGCAGGTCGAGGGTCTGGTCGCTCGGATCATCGCCGAGCTGGGTGACTCCGCCGAGGAAGTGACCGTGATCGCGACCGGCTATCTGGCTGAGTTCGTTCTCGACGAGAGTAAATGCTTCTCGGCGCATTCTCCGTGGCTGACGATGCAAGGACTGGAACTCATATTCCAGCGAAATGCCGTTCGTTAGTCTTTTCAGTATGCCGACCTGTTGATTCATCCGGATCATATGTAATGCTATGGGCATCTCGCTTAACGGCGATGGCTATATTCGGCCCGTTTCCGGGTGAAGAAGAGCAGTGAAGGTAGGAACATGGCTAAGAAGGTTCAGATCATCCTCGAGGATGACATCGATGGCTCGGAAGCTGCTGAGACGGTGTCTTTTGCCCTGGACGGCACCTCCTACGAGATTGATCTCAGCGATGCCAATGCGGCAAAGCTTCGTGATTCTCTCGCGCTCTTCGTCGGCCACGCCCAGAAGGTGAGCGGCCGTCGCGGCAGCGCCAAGAAGGCGCCCGCCGCTGGTGGCTCGACCCCGAAGGTCATGCGCGAGTGGGGGAAGGCCAACGGTTACACCGTTCCCGACCGTGGTCGCATTCCGGCCGACGTCCGAGCGGCTTTCGAAGCGGCTCACTGACAACTGGTCTCAGCGCACCGAACGTCCGGCTGTCGCGCCCTCCGGGGCGCGGCAGCCGACTTTGTGTGAGGTCGGCCGTGACCCGGCGTCTGTCCGGCCTACGGAACGCGTGTTCGCTCTCAGCGCACGGATCGCGTTGTGTTGTCGGGAACGCGTAGGCTGTCTGCGGGGTTGAATCTTGGTGACGCCCCAGAATTCTTAGGAGAGATGCGTACATGTTCGAGCGGTTCACTGACCGAGCCCGCCGGGTGGTCGTGCTGGCCCAGGAAGAGGCCCGCATGCTCTCCCACAACTACATCGGGACCGAGCACATCCTGCTCGGCCTGATCCACGAGGGAGAAGGCGTCGCCGCCAAGGCCCTCGAGTCCCTCGACATCTCGCTCGAGGCGGTGCGCAACCAGGTCGAGGAGATCATCGGCCAGGGCCAGCAGGCACCGTCCGGACACATCCCGTTCACGCCGCGTGCCAAGAAGGTGCTCGAGCTGTCCCTGCGCGAGGCGCTGCAGCTCGGCCACTCCTACATCGGCACCGAGCACATCCTGCTCGGCCTCATCCGTGAGGGCGAGGGCGTCGCCGCCCAGGTGCTGCAGAAGCTCGGCGCCGACCTCAACCGGGTCCGCCAGCAGGTCATCCAGCTGCTCTCGGGCTTCCAGGGCAAGGAGGGCCAGGCCGGCACCTCCGGCGCGACGGCGTCGACCGGCACGACCTCGACCGAGGCGCCTTCCTCCAGCCTCGTGCTCGACCAGTTCGGCCGCAACCTCACCCAGGACGCCCGCGAGGGCAAGCTCGACCCGATCATCGGTCGCGAAGGCCAGATCGAGCGCGTGATGCAGGTGCTGTCGCGGCGTACGAAGAACAACCCGGTCCTCATCGGCGAGCCCGGCGTCGGCAAGACGTCGATCGTCGAGGGCCTGGCCCAGGACATCGTCAAGGGCAACGTTCCGGAGACGCTCAAGGACAAGCAGATCTACACGCTCGACCTGGGCGCGCTCGTGGCGGGTTCGCGTTACCGCGGTGACTTCGAGGAGCGCCTGAAGAAGGTGCTCAAGGAGATCAAGACCCGTGGCGACATCGTGCTGTTCATCGACGAGATCCACACGCTCGTCGGTGCCGGTGCGGCCGAGGGCGCGATCGACGCGGCGAGCATCCTGAAGCCGATGCTGGCTCGCGGTGAGCTGCAGACCATCGGTGCGACGACGCTGGACGAATACCGGAAGTACCTGGAGAAGGACGCCGCTCTCGAGCGTCGTTTCCAGCCGATCCAGGTGCCGGAGCCGACGATCGCGGTCGCGATCGAGATGCTCAAGGGCATCCGCGACCGTTACGAGGCCCACCACCGGGTCACGATCACCGACGAGGCCCTGGTCGCCGCGGTCACCATGGCCGACCGCTACATCTCCGACCGGTTCCTGCCGGACAAGGCGATCGACCTGATCGACGAGGCCGGCTCGCGCCTGCGCATCCGCCGGATGACGGCCCCCGCCGACCTGCGGGAGTACGACGACAAGATCGCCGACGTGCGCCAGCGCAAGGAGGCCGCGATCGACGGCCAGGACTTCGAGGCCGCGGCCCGTCTGCGCGATGAGGAGAAGCAGCTCATCGCCAAGAAGGCCGAGCGTGAGAAGGCCTGGCGTGCCGGCGACATGGACGAGGTCGCCGAGGTGGATGAGGAGCTCATCGCCGAGGTCCTCGCCGTCGCGACCGGCATCCCGATCGTGCAGGTCAACGAGGAGGAGTCCGCTCGACTGCTGCGCATGGAGGACGAGCTCCACAAGCGCGTCATCGGCCAGGACCAGGCGGTCAAGGCGCTGTCCCGTGCCATCCGACGCACCCGTGCCGGCCTGAAGGACCCGAAGCGCCCCGGCGGTTCGTTCATCTTCGCCGGTCCCTCCGGTGTCGGTAAGACGTGGCTGTCCAAGACGCTCGCCGAGTTCCTCTTCGGTGACGAGGACGCGCTGATCCAGCTCGACATGTCGGAGTTCGGCGAGAAGCACACCGTCTCGCGGCTCTTCGGCTCGCCTCCGGGCTACGTCGGCTACGAGGAGGGAGGCCAGCTCACCGAGAAGGTGCGCCGCAAGCCGTTCTCCGTGGTCCTCTTCGACGAGGTCGAGAAGGCTCACCCGGACATCTTCAACTCGCTGCTGCAGATCCTGGAGGAAGGTCGCCTGACCGACTCCCAGGGCCGGGTGGTCGACTTCAAGAACACCGTGATCATCATGACCACCAACCTCGGCACGCGGGACATCGCGAAGTCGGTCAACCTGGGCTTCTCCCAGGCCAGCGACGTCGCGGGCTCCTACGAGAGGATGAAGTCCAAGGTCTCGGACGAGCTCAAGCAGCACTTCCGTCCCGAGTTCCTCAACCGTGTCGACGAGGTCATCGTGTTCCCGCCGCTGTCGCAGGAGCAGATCGTCGCGATGGTCGACAACATGATCGCCGCCGTCGAGGTCCGCCTCAAGGACCGCGACATGGGCATCGAGCTCACCACGGCCGCGAAGAAGGTGCTCGCCGAGCGCGGCTTCGACCCGGTCCTGGGTGCTCGCCCGCTGCGCCGCACGGTCCAGCGCGAGCTCGAGGACGTGCTTGCCGAGAAGATGCTCTACGGAGACATCGGCCCCGGCGAGATCGTGCTGGTCGACGTCGAGGGTGAGGGCGCTGCCGCGCAGTTCACCTTCACCGGCCAGAAGCGCTCCGTCGTCCCGGACGTACCCCCGCTGGAGGGCGCGACCGTTTCCGATATCGAGCTCCCCGACCAGGACGAGCCGACGACGGTGGACAAGCCCAAGCCCGCCGAAGGCGAGTAACCGAGACGTCACTTCCTGACGTCGAGAAGTCAGTTATCGACGCCGAGTGGCCAGAAATTCTGGCCACTCGGCGTCGTTTCTCTTCCAGCGCTTCAAAAGTGACCTTTCGCTGTCGGAAAACGACTTCTCGGCGGGGTTAGGGGAGGGCGAAGAAGTCTGGTTCCACCTCGGTGGCCAGGTTGTCTTTCAGGAGGCCTTCTAGGGCCCGTTGGCGTTGGGTTTCGTCGGACCAGACGACATCGAGACGGCTGCGGTGCACGGGGGAGTCGGCGTCGCGGAGAACGGCCATCAGGCGGCCGCGGCACTGGCGGTCGGTACCGGCCCAGGTCTGGACCTTGCGAGGCGGTCCGTCGTAGGCCGGGTGGCCGGCCGCGCGCCAGGCGCATTGGTCCGCGACCGGGCATCGGGCGCAGGACGGGTTGGCGGCGGTGCAGACGAGGGCGCCGAGCTCCATGACGGCGACCGACCAGGTGGCGGCGGTCGGCTCGTCCTGCGGGAGTACGCCGGCGGCGAGCTCGCGCTCGGCCTTGTTCACCGACTGCGCGGGGAACTCGACGCCGCTCAGCGTCCTGGCGAAGACGCGGCGTACGTTCGTGTCGAGGACAACGTGGCGCTTGCCGTAGGCGAAGGTCGCGATCGCCGCCGCGGTGTAGTCGCCGACGCCCGGGAGCGCGATCAGGTCGTCGTACGTGGCGGGCACCTCGCCGCCGTGCTGCTCGACGATGGCGGTGGCAGCCGCGTGCAGCCGCAGCGCCCGGCGTGGGTAGCCGAGACGGCCCCAGGCGCGTACGGCCTCGCCGGTCGGCTCCGCGGCCAGGCCGTCCGGGGTCGGCCAGCGCTCCATCCAGGCTTCGTGGATGGGGAGCACGCGGGAGACCGGGGTCTGCTGGAGCATGAACTCGCTGACCATCACCGACCACGGTGTCGCGGTCGCGGAGCGCCACGGGAGGTCGCGGGCGTTGGCGTCGTACCAGTCCAGGACGGCGTCGTGGAGAACTGTCACACCCAGATTGTGCCGTGCGACAGGTATTGCCACGGAGTGGCACCCCGAAACCCGGGCACGAGATCATTACGGTGTCGCCTATGGCCCGCTCGAGAAGGACTGGAGGACGGCTGCCGGCCTCGGTCTACTGGCGCCGGCGACTGGCGGTGCTCAGCATCGTTCTGCTCCTGATCGTCGGGATCTCGCGGTTCTTCCTCAGTGGTTCCGACGGCGCGGACGACACCGCGACCCCCGTGGCCGACGAGCCCACGGCGACCGTGACGGTCACCCCGACACCGAGTGCGAAGCCGTCGAAGGAGGCGGGCAGCGCGGGCGGCAACAACAAGCCCAAGAAGCCGAAGAGCAGCGCGCCGCCGGAGCCGACCGGCGAGTGCTCGCCCTCCGACATCGTCGTCGAGCCGGCAGTCACCGACGCCTACTCCTACGACAACGTGACCATCCCGCTCCAGCTGCGCACCGTGAAGGCGTCTGCGTGCACCTGGAAGCTGTCCGCGGACGCGCTGCAGGTGCGCATCTCGCAGAAGGGCGGCGATCTGGTCTGGTCGACGGTCGACTGCGCCAAGGCGGTGCCGACCAAGGAGATCGTCGTACGCCGCGACGTCGTCACCACGCTGCCCCTGACCTGGAGCGGACGACGTGTGGTCGCCGGCGAGTGCACCGGCCACGGCCCGTGGGTGAAGCCCAACTTCTTCGTGATCGTCGCCTCCGCCCTCGGTGGCGAACCGTCATCGGCCACCTTCGGCCTCTACAAGCCGGGCACAGCCCTGTCGCGTACGGAACCCGACTCCCCGGTCAGCCGATAGCCGAGGCGTCACCCCCGTCGGCCGAGACGTCACTTAGGTCGGCCGAGACGTCACTTAGGTCGGCCGAGTTGGCAGCCCGTGCCAACTCGACCGACGTAAGTGACGCTTCGACCGACGTAACTGACGCTTCGTCCGACCGGGCTGACGCCTCGACCGACCGGGCTGACGCCTCGGCGGGGCTTCGTCAGACGTAGCGTTCGAGGATGGTGGACTCGGCGAGGCGGGAGAGGCCCTCGCGTACGGAGCGGGCGCGGAGCTCGCCGACGCCCTCGACGGCCTGGAGATCGTCGACGCTGGCGGAGAGGAGCTTCTGCAGGGTGCCGAAGTGGTCGACTAGGCGGTCGACGACGGCCGGTGGGAGGCGGGGGACCTTCGCGAGGAGGCGGTAGCCGCGCGGGGCGACGGCGCCGTCGAGAGCGTCGGAGGTGGTCAGGCCCAGGACCCGGGCGGTGGCGGCGGGGTCGACGAGCTCGGCGGAGTTGAGCGCCTCGAGCTCGGCCAGCAGCTCCTCGGGGCTGCGGGAACGACGGCCGCGGGGGAGGTAGTCACGGATGACCATCTCGCGCTCAGCGTCGACGCCGGTGATGAGCTCCTCGAGCTGAAGGGACAGCAGCCGGCCGTCGGTGCCGAGCTCGAGCACATAGTCCTCGATCTCGCGGGCGATGCGGGTGACCATCTCCAGGCGCTGGGCCACGACGGCCACGTCGCGCACCGTCACCAGATCCTCGATCTCGAGCGCCGACAGGGTGGAGGCCACCTCGTCGAGGCGCAGCTTGTAGCGCTCCAAGGTCGCCAGCGCCTGATTGGCACGGGAGAGGATCTGACCGGAGTCCTCGAGGACGTGGCGGGTCTCCCCGACGTACGCGGCGATGATCTGCATCGACTGGGACACCGAGATCACCGGGCGACCGGTCTGCTTCGCGACCCGGTCGGCGGTGCGGTGCCGGGTGCCGGTCTCGGTCGAGGGGATGGTGTGGTCGGGCATCAGGTGGACCGCGGCCTGGACGATCCGGCTCAGCGAGTCGTCGACGATGATCGCCCCGTCCATCTTGGCGAGCTCACGCAGGCCGGTGGAGGTGAACGGTACGTCGAGGGTGAAGCCACCGGTCGCGATGCCGTCGACCATCTTGTCGTGGCCGAGCACGATCAGCGCGCCGGTGCGGCCGCGGAGGATCCGCTCGAGCCCGTCACGCAGCGGTGTCCCGGGCGCGATCAGAGCAAGCGTCTCGCGCAGTCGGATGGAGTCCGCGGTGCGGTCGGCGGGCACGAGAATCCTTTCGGAGTGGGATGGGGTGATTCTAACCGTGGATCCAACCGTAATGCCGAGAACGTTCGGCCACGAGTCACCAAGCCGATCACACCAAGCGGAGGAATTCCAGTGCGGCACTGATGCTGTGCACCTCAAAGACACGCATCCCGTCGACTTCCCGCTCATTGGGGCGGTTGGGCACGGGCGCCCCAGGATCGGCCGGGACGACGGCTACGGTGAACCCGAGTCGTGCCGCCTCGGAGAGCCGCTGGTCGAGATCGCGCACCCGGCGCAGCTCGCCGGCGAGGCCGATCTCGCCGAGCGCGACCACCCCGCGTGGCGTCGGCGTGCCGGTGTGGCTCGAGGCGACCGCGAGCGCCATCGCCAGGTCGGCGGCCGGGTCACTGATCCGGGCCCCTCCTACGGTCGAGGCGAACACGTCGCGACCGGAGAGACCGACCCTCGCGTGGCGCTGCAGCACGGCGAGGATCATCGCGAGCCGGGAGCCGTCCAACCCCGAGGTCGTACGCTTCGCCCGCTCCTCCGCGCCCAGCACGGTCAGCGCCTGGATCTCGGCGAGCAGCGGCCGGCGACCCTCCATCGTCACGGTGACGCACGTGCCGGGGACCGAGACGTGATGGGTCTCCACGAAGAGGCCCGACGGGTCGGTGACCGCGACGATGCCCTCCGAGGACAGGTCGAAGCAGCCCACCTCGTCGATCGGGCCGAAGCGGTTCTTCATCGCCCGCACCATCCGGAACCGTGAGTCGCGGGCGCCCTCGAAGTGGAGGACCACGTCGACCAGGTGCTCCAGCACCCGCGGCCCGGCGATCGCCCCGTCCTTGGTCACGTGGCCGACCACGACGGTCGTGATGTTGCGGGTCTTGGCCACCCGGATCAGGGCCGCCGCCACCTCGCGGACCTGGGTCACCCCGCCGGGAACGCCCTCGACCCCGGATGCGCCGATGGTCTGCACCGAGTCGACCACGATCAGCTCGGGCCGGCTCTCCTCGATGTGGGTCAGCACGGCACCGAGATCGGTCTCGGCGGCGAGATAGAGCTCGTCCTGGATCGCGTTGGTCCGGTCGGCCCGCAGTCGCACCTGCGAGGCGGATTCCTCGCCTGTCACGTACAACGCGCGGCGTCCGTAGCGCGCCGTCTGCGCCGCCACCTCGAGCAGCAGCGTCGACTTCCCGACACCCGGCTCGCCGGCCAGCAGGATCGCGGCGCCCGGCACCAGCCCGCCACCGAGGACCCGGTCGAGCTCCGGCACTCCCGACGTACGCCGCTCCGACTCGGTCACCGACACGGTCCCGATCGGCACCGCCGCGGTGGAGACCGGAGCCGCCTGCGTACGTCCGATCGGAGCCGCCGCCTCGGCGACCGACCCCCACGCCTGGCACTCGCCGCAGCGACCGACCCACTTCGCGGTCTCCCAACCGCACTCGGAGCAGCGGTAGGTGGCGCGTTTGGACGAGCGAGCGGTAGCCATGCCCAGCAACTTAGAGCACACCACCGACATCCGAGCCTGCGTTCCCGCGAGGCGATGTCCTGAGCTTGTCGAAGGGAACGAGCGGGGACGCAACGGGAGGAGGTCGAGCGAGCGCAGCGGGTGAGCTTGCGAACCCGCGAAGCGGGTCGAGACCTGGCCGAGGACCGGGAGCGAGATGAGCCCGAAAGCATCCCAACAGGACGGCCTTCGTTACCATGGCTTGGAACGATCCAGAGTTCCACATCGGCATCAAGGGAGGCAGAGCGTGGCGGTGCCGCGTTCCGGCGGTCATATCTCGGCCGCTCCGCCGACCCTGGCGGACGTCGCAGAGCTGGCCGGCGTGTCCCGGCAGACGGTCTCGAACGCGGTCAACAACCCCGATCTGCTGCGTGCCGACACCCTGGCCAGGGTGCAGGACGCGATCGACAAGCTCGGCTATCAGCCCAACCGCGCCGCGCGCAGCCTGCGCACGCGAGCGAGCCACCTGATCGGCCTGCGGATGCCCGCCCTCCAGGAGGGCACGGCCAACGCGATGATGGACCGTTTCGTGCACTCCTTCGTCGAGGCCGCGGCCGATACCGGCTACCACGTGCTCCTCTTCTACGGTGACCCCGCCGACCCGCTCGACGGCTACGACGAGCTGCTCAGGTCGACCGCGGTCGACGCGTTCGTCGTGACCGACACCCACCTCGGTGGCCAGCAGACGACCTGGCTGCAGTCCCGCCGAGCAAGATTCGTCTCGTTCGGAAGACCCTGGACCCAGCCCGACGCCAAGCATCCCTGGGTCGACGTCGACCTCGCCTACGGTGCCGAGATCGCCACCGAGCACCTGATCGAGCGCGGTCACTCCAAGATCGCCTGGATCGGCTGGCACAAGGACTCGCTCCTGGGCGAGGAGAGACGGAGCGGCTGGATCCACGCGATGCACACCCACGGCCTCTCGACCACCGGCCTGGCCTCGCGCACCGAGGACTCGATCAGCTCGGGCAAGGCCGCCGCCGACGCGATCCTCGACGAGACCGAGCCCACCGCGCTCGTCTGCGCCTCCGACACGCTCGCCATGGGCGTGCTCCACGCCCTCTTCGAAAGAAGACTCCGCCTCGGCGAGGACATCGCGGTCGTCGGCTTCGACGACTCCCAGGTCGCTCAGACGGTGCCGCCGGGCATCACCTCCGTACGTCCTCCGCTGGAGGAGGCCGCGCGCGAGCTGGTCAAGGCGCTCGAGCAGCTCCTCGCCACTCCGTCGTACGCCGCGCCCGGCGTGATGCTGAAGCCCGCCCTGACGGTGCGAGGGTCTTCATAGAACGACTGATCTGCGCGACGATGGCCTCATGGGAACTGAGACGAACGGAGCGAGGTCGAGCGGCGAGCTTGCTCGTCCGCTCGCGCCGAGCGAGGGAGTAATCGCGCGAAGCGCGGAGGACATCGTCGTCATCGGTGCTGGTCTCGCAGCGGTCAGCGCCATCGAAACCCTTCGTGACGAGGGGTACGCCGGCCGCCTGACCCTGGTCGGGAAGGAACCTGAGCTGCCGTACGAGCGACCGCAGCTCTCCAAGGACTTCCTGGCCGGCGCCAAGAAGTTCAATCTCTCCCACGACGAGGAGTGGTACGCCGAGAAGGACGTCACCGTCCTCACCGGCACCACCGCCACCGCCCTCGACCTGGACAACGGCACCGTCTCCCTCGACAACGGCGAGCAGCTGCCCTTCGGCACCCTGCTCCTGGCCACCGGCGCCGAGCCGAAGATGCCGCCGATCCCCGGCATCGAGAACGCGATGACCCTCCGCACCGTCGAGGACGCCCGCCGCCTCAAGGACGCGATCGAGCCCGGCACCCGGGTCGTCACGGTCGGCGGCGGCTGGATCGGGCTCGAGGTCGCGGCGTCGGTGACCGCGCTCGGCGGGAGGGCGGTCGTGCTCGAAGCGGCCGCGCGGCCGCTGCTCAACGTCCTCGGCCCTGTGCTCGCCGAGCACGTCGCCGGTCTCCACGCCCGACACGGCGTCGAGATCCACACCGGGACGACCGTCGAGGCGATCGAGCCGGGAGCCGTACGCACCAGCGAAGGCGAGATCCCCGCCGACATCGTCCTCGTCGCCGTCGGCGCGGCACCGGCCACAGAGCTGGCCGCGGCGGCCGGCCTCGAGGTCGGCGACGGCATCGTCGTCGACGAGGGGCTGCGTACGTCTGATCCGAGGGTCTTCGCCGCCGGCGACGCCGCGCTCGCGAAGCACACCGTGCACGGCCCGCTACGGGTCGAGCACTGGGACAACGCGATCCGGCAGGGCCGGCTGGCGGCCCGGTCGATGCTGGGCAAGGGTGGCGCCTACGACTGGCAGCCCTACTTCTTCACCGACCAGTTCGAGTTCTCGATGGAGTACGTCGGCCGCTCCGCGCCCGAGGACGAGGTGCTGCTCCGCGGCAACACCGACGGTGACGAGTTCATCGCCTACTGGCGGCGCGGTGCGACCGTGACCGCCGGGATGAACGTCGGGATCTGGGACGTCAACGACAAGCTCCGCGAGCTGGTCGGGACCGATGCCGATCCCGACCAGCTCACCGAGTCACCCTGAGAGGGTCAGAAGCACTGCGAGGCGCTGTGGAAGACGCTCGACTGGATGCCGAGGTGGATGTGGTCGCTGTGGTCGGGGTAGCCCGGCCCGAGCACCTGCGGGAACGACTGGCGTGAGGCTCGGGCGATGCCGCACATGGTCGTCGCGCTGCTGCCGGGCACCAGATCCATGGCCCGTCCGTAGAGGTGGTTGCTGTTGGAGGCGCCGCCGACGGCATCGTTGCACGCCCTCGAGCGGTAGGCCGAGGTCACCCGCAGCGGGTTGTCGCCGAGCCGGTGCCGGATCGCCTCGGCTCGCCACATCGCCTGCATCAGGTTGGCCTTGACCTGTGCGACCGTCACTCCGGAGATCGGCGTCGGCCAGCCGCCGTAGCAGACGTCGTCGACCTCGCTCCACGCGAAGTGGATCGGGGTGCAGTCGTCGTCCTGGAGCGCGTAGATCTTGTTGAACGTGTTCGACCCGGCGACTCCGTCGGCCGAGAGCCCGTAGGCGGCCTGGAAGTTGCGGACCGCGGTCGTCGTCGCCGGGCCGTAGGAGCCGTCGATCGAGAAGACCGTGCCGGAGGCCGCCCATCCAGCGACCCGGATCTGCAGCTGGGTGACCGCGCCGCCCGAGGACCCCTGCTGCAGGGTGCCGCTCCAGGTGTAGCAGGCGTCGGCGTGAGCCGGCGCGGCCGTGACGCTGACCGCGGCGAGGGAGGCCGCGACCGTGAGAAGGAGGGTGCCGATGACCGTGCCGAGCCGACGCCCGAGACGTGGGAAGTGGTGCATGGTGAAACTCCTTTCCTTGGGGGGAGTCTCAATGGTCACGTTTTTTCCTCGGCCGCGTGCGGTGATTCAGAAACGCTTCCACCAGAGGTTCACCGCGTAGTCGACATACGTCCCCTGGTGTTCTTCCAGGATCGCGGCCGCGGTGGCGGCGTCGAACTCGATGCGTACGACCGCCTCCAGATCCGCACGCGAGCCGAAGGACCAGTCCATGTCGACGGGGACGCGTGTCCAGCCGTGCATCGACCAGAACCGCTCCTGCTCCTCGGGCGGCGGAACCTTCGGATAGCCGCGGCGGAACCACGCGCCGAAGCTCGACCGGGAGCCGTCGTTGTCGATCACCATCGCCACGCCGCCGCGACGCATCACCCGGTCGAGCTCGCCGAGCCCCGGCTCCGAGCCGGGGCCGAAGAAGTAGGCCCAGCGGGCGTGCATGACGTCGACGGAAGCCGGCGGCAGCGGCAGCCGTTGGGCGACCCCGTTGTGGACGGTGACGTTCGGGAGTCGCTTCGTACGCCGACGGGCCAACGTCACGAGATCCGGATGGGGCTCGATGCCGGTGACGGTGCGGGCGGTCCCAGCGAACTCAGGCAGGTAGAACCCGGTCCCGCAGCCCAGGTCGAGGACGTCGCGTCCGGCCCAGAGTCCGGTCTCGGCCATGGCCGCCCAGAGCCGGCCGTGCGGGTCGAGCGCACGGTTCTCGATCTCGTACGTCGCGGTGTGGTTCCAGATGTTCGGACTCGGGATCGTTCCCGTAGCCCCCGGCAGGTCGAGCCTGGTCAGATCCGGACCTCGCCGCGGGGCGTGACGAACTGCGCGGCCAGGAGACCGGGGGTGCCGTGCTCGGCGACCCAGTCGATGTGGACGTTCTCGGCGGGCTTGCCGGTCCAGGGATCGACGCGTTCCTTCAGCTCGTCACCGAGGTAGTCCTTGACCCGCTCGGGGTCCCCGGAGATCTCCAGGCACGTGAGGGTGATGTCGGAGCCGGCGTTGCCGGGGTGGAGGTCGGGGGTCTCCCACTTGATGAAGTAGGGCAGCTGCGGGTCGGCGATCAGGCCGTTGATGCCGATCTGCTGCCAGTGGAGCTCGCGGCCGTCGGGGAGGTGACGGTTGCCGGGAACCGCCTTGCGGCCGAGCCGCTCCTCGATCGGGGTCATGTCGTCGACGCCGACCACGAAGCCGATCCAGCCGCCACCGAGAGCGGAGCGGGCCTTGACGGCCTGCCCGAACGGGGCCTTGTCGCTGGCCGGGTGCTCGAGTGCCTCGACGACCTCGAGGTAGAGGCCGCCGCGCATCGGGAGGATGTAGTTGCGGGTGCCGAAGCGAGGGTGGACGCCGCCGTCGACGAACTCCTGGCCGAGCAGCTCACCGAGCTGCTTGGCGGTCTGTACCAAGCCATCGGGTCCTGCAGCGTACGAAACATGGTCCAGGCGCATGTAACGATTCTGAACTCTCGCTGAGAGAGAGACCAATCCAGGGTCACTATCTCTTGATATCGAGATACACCCTGGGGTTCAGTCTTGCTCAGCGCGGGCTGGCGGGATGGAGCGCCAGCGCGGACCTCGACCGGACGTGTGCCTCGCAGTGACGGACGAGCTCGGCATACGCCGCCTTGCCCATCAGCTCGGTCAGCTCGGCCTGGTTGGTGAGGTAGACGGGCTCGACGGCGACGTGTGCCTCGGTGTTGCCGGAGCAGTACCAGTCGAGATCGTGGCCGCCGGGGCCCCAGCCGCGCCGGTCGTACTCCGTGATCGTCACCTCGGTGTATTGCGTTCCGTCGGTGAGCTCGACATCCCGGAACGTACGCCGGATCGGCAGCTGCCAGCACACGTCCGGCTTCGTCTCGAAGTGCTCCCGGCCCTCCTTGGCGGCCAAGATGTGCAGCGCACAGCCCGATCCGCCGGCGAAGTCCGGCCGGTTGGCCAGGACGCACGACTCCTGCCCGCGAAACTCCGTTACCCGGGTCTTCCGCTCGCCTTCGTCGTCGAGCTCGACCCAGTCGTCGGCCTTCACCGCACGCCCCGGGTGCTGCTCCCACAGTTCAGGGGTCAGTTTCTGGACGAATCCCGCCGTCCGGGCCTCGTCCTCCTCGTCCGCGAAGTGCGCCCCCAGCGTGCAGCACCCCACGTCCGGTGAGCTCTTGAACATCCCCGGGCAGCCGTTGCCGAAGATGCAGGAGTACGCCGACGTCAACCAGGTCAGGTCGCAGCGCATCCGCTCGTCCGGGTCGTCGGGGTTCACGAACTCCACCCACGCACGCGGGAAATCCAGGGGTACCTCAGGCACCTGCCAAGCCTACGCGGTCGATCGACGTCCGACGCTTCACCGAGCGCTCCACGGACGCAGCTTCTCGGGGTTGCGTGCGGTCGTCGGCGACGTCGAAGGCGTAGACGGAGACGGTGGCGCCGTCCAGCTCTCCGACCAGGCCGGGCTGGTCGTTGACCGAGCATTCGCGCAGGTCACCGCCGGGCCGCGAGCGGCGATCTCCATCCAGACAGCCGGCTGGCGACCGTCGTCATCCAGACGCCGGGCGAGGCGATCGCGTCCCGTTGCTGCCCGGGTCTTGAAGAACGCCATCGACACCCTGCGGGAGCCATACACCTCCGATGTCGTCTCCTTCGACGTCGAGCCGCCGCTCCAGCACGTCGGGACCTGGGTGATCGCCCACGACCAGGTCTCGGTGCCGCTCGACATCCTCAGCGGCAAGGGCGTGGTCGACCTCGAACAGTGACGGAGACGACTCAGCGGCGATTCCGGACGGGCGCTGCGGGCGGCGTATTCTTGTGGGTACGGAGCCACCGCTCCGTATCCATTGTGTGTATCACCTCGCGCTGGCCCCGCCGGCGGACCAAGGCGGCACAGAGCCGCGGTTCGCAGCGGGAGGTTTGAAAGAGATGTCAGTGCAGGGCGAGCAGAGTCTGGTGCGCGCCGTCGGAGGGACGTACTTCCCACTCGCGCTGGTCGCGCGGATGCCGTACGCGATGATGGTCGTCGGTGTGCTGACGCTGGTCGTCGCGGGCCGCGACTCGCTGGCGCTCGGCGGTCTGAACTCGGCGATGGTCGGGATCGGAGCCGCGTCGTGCGGCCCGCTCCTCGGCGCCGCTGTCGACCGGTTCGGCCAGCGGCGGGTGCTGCTGGTGGTCGGCGTCGCGAGCAGCGCGATGCTGGCCGCGATGGCCTGGGTGGTCTACAGCCCGCTGCCCGACGCGGCCGTGCTGGCGGTGGCCTTCCTGGTCGGTGCGACCGCCCCGCAGATTGCGCCGCTGTCGCGGTCCCGGCTGATGGCGATCATCTCCGCGTGCATCGTCCCGGGACGTCGGGTGCGGGTGATCAACTCGACCATGGCCTACGAGTCGGCGGCCGACGAGATCGTCTTCATCGTCGGTCCGGTCGTCGCGGGCGTCCTCGCCGTGACGATCGACCCGTGGGCGCCGGTCGTCGCCGCCGCGGTGCTCACCCTGGTCTTCGTCTCCGCCTTCGCCCTCCACCCGAGCGCCGCGACCGCACAGGCCTCGTCCGGCCGTACGCCGGCTGCCGGCTCCGTGCGTGAGCTCGCCCGTCCGCGCGTGGTCGTCATCGTGGTCGGCATCCTCGGTGTCGGGCTCTTCTTCGGCTCGATGCTCACCTCGCTGACCGCCTTCATGGCCGACCACGGGCGCCCCGAGGAGGCCGGCCTGGTCTACGCCGCGATGGGCGTCGGGTCGGCCGCGCTGGCGCTGGGCGTCGCCGTCTTTCCGGTGGCCTTCACCTCGGCCGCACGCTGGCTGGTCTTCGGTGGTGTGATGTTCGCGGGTGCCCTCGCACTGCCGGCCGTCTCCTCGGTGACCGGGATGGTGCTCGCCCTGCTCGTCATCGGCCTCGGCATCGGGCCGACCCTGGTCACGCAGTACGGCCTCGGCGCCCGCCGCAGCCCGGTCGGCCGGTCGGCCACCGTGATGACCCTGCTCGGCTCCGCGGTGATCCTCGGCCAGTCGCTGGCCTCCGCGGTCACCGGCGGCATCGCCGAACGCTGGGGCACCGACGCTGCCCTGCTCCTGCCGGCCGCCGCCGCGCTCGTGGTCGTGCTCGCCGGGGTCGTCAACGCTCGGATCGGTGAGCGGCCTGTGCCCGCTGCGGCTCCCCGCCCCGAGCGCGCGGTGGCTACCGCCGACCGCTGAACGGGGTGACCTTTTCGTAAAACGCACGGTATGGTTCGTTTTATGAAAACGTCGAGTCCGACTCTACTGCCGCTGCTGCGTTCGCGGCTGCAGGGAGAAGTGCTGGCGTGGGTGTTGCTACACCCCGACGAGCAGCCGAGTCTGTCCGAGATTGCAGCGGCGGTCGGTACGACGGTGCCGACCGTCAAGCGCGAAGTCGATCGTCTCGAGGAAGCGGGCCTGGTCCAGAGCACGGCACGTGGGCGCAATCGGGCCGTCGCTCCTACCACGGACCATCCGCTGTACCGCCCGCTGGCTGAAGTCATGGCGCTGACCTTCGGGCCCGTCGGCCTTCTCCGAGAGGCACTCGAACAGGTGTCGGGGATCGATGAGGCCATCATCCACGGCTCGTGGGCGGCTCGCTATGCCCAACAGCCAGGCGCCGTGCCTGGTGACATCGACCTGCTGGTGATCGGCACCCCCGACCGCGACGAGCTGTTCGAGGCGATCGAGCCTGTCGAGCGCACGCTGCGCCGCGAGGTGAACTACCGTGTGGTGACGCCGGAGGCGTGGACGGCTGACGGGGGCTCCTTCAAGGCGACGATCCTGGCCCGTCCTCTCGTTCATCTGATGGGAAGCGGCGATGACTGATCAGCCTGAAGCGGTGCCCGGACACTGGCCCCAGGGCGACGCAGAGATCGAGACGATGATCGATCACGGTGATCTCGAGCGGGTCGCCCCGTCGACCGAGCATGCCGATCTGCTGATGAGCCACGCCGACGAGCACCTCGAAGCAGCCAAGCTGATGGTGGACACGCACCCGACTTCGGCGTTCCCGCTGATCTACGACGCAGCACGAAAGGCGCTCACGGCGACTCTCGCCAAGCAGGGGCTTCGACCGCACGCTCGGAGATCGGTGCCCACAAGGCGACTCAGCAGGCTGTCCAGGCTCAGTTGGGACGTGCCGCAGGCGTGGTACGCCCGTTCGGGCCGATGCGGTTGCGTCGGCACGACACCGAGTACCCGTCCCTGGGTGACGCGCCCATCACCGTTGGTGAGACCCACCAGGCTCTGGACGATGCGATGGGCATTGTCGAGGCCATGAAGAAACTGCTCCCGCGCCTCGGGCCGTTCTGATTCATCGCAGTGACAGTCATGGATATCGCATCGCTGATCCGAGTGGTTGATGCTCGGCCGCGGAGCTTTGACTGGGCAGCGATTGCTGAGGAGTGGGGGCGCGTGCCTCCGGCGGACTACGTCGACTTCATGCGAGACGTGGGTCCCGGGGAACTCGGTGACCATCTGTCGATCATGGCTCCCCCAACCGCCGACCTCGAAGCCATGCGAGATGCCGACGCCGAGACACTCGGCGACCACCTTGCGAGTGCGGCTCCCACAGCCGATCTCGGAGATGTCGGGGTTTTCGACATGGCGATCGAGACTCGGGATGCCCAACACGGCTGGGAGATCGAGACGGTGCCCAAAGTTGGGCGGCTCGCTGAGGCTTCGCCGAGGTTGCTGTGCTGGGCGGTGTCGAGTGAAGCCAACCAATACTGTTGGGACTTGGCGGACGACTCGATGCCCATCATCGTCTTCGACCGAGGATTCCTGGAGTGGACTGCGTACGACTTGTCCTTCACGGACTTCGTCGTGGGGATGATCCAGGATTCGATCCCCGACTACGCAGGCGATCGGATTGCGAGTCACCTGGGATGGCAGGTGCCGGTGACGTACAAGGTGCACAAGCGCGATCGCTGGTAGCGCCTCGTCCGTGCACATGGGTTCCGCGCGGATGACGGTGTGGCACTAAAGTCGACCTATGCGTCTGGGCGTACTCGACATCGGATCGAACACGGGACACCTGCTCGTGGTCGACGCCCACGGCGGGGCGGCCCCGTCACCGGCGTACTCGTTCAAGCAGCCGTTGCGGCTGGCTGAGCACCTCGACGAGGCCGGTGAGGTGACCGAGGCCGGGATCGAGGCGCTGACCGCCTTCACCCGTGAGTCGGTCGCGGTGGGGGAGGAGAAGGGCGTCTCGGAGATGCTGGCGTTCGCGACCTCGGCGGTGCGCGATGCGGGCAACTCGCAGCAGGTGCTCGACCGCGTGCACGCCGAGACCGGGGTCGAGATCGAGGTCCTTCCCGGCGACGACGAGGCGCGGCTGACCTTCCTGGCCGTACGCCGCTGGTTCGGCTGGTCCGCCGGACGGCTCGCCGTCTTCGACATCGGCGGCGGTTCGCTGGAGATCGCGGCCGGTCTGGACGAGCAGCCGAACGTCGCCTGGTCGCTGCCGCTGGGCGCCGGCCGGCTCGCGCGCAGCTACTTCGGTGACCGCCCGACGGAGGAGGAGCTGCGGGAGCTGCGTCGGTCGATCCGCGCCTCGATCGCCGACGACGCGGGCAAGATACTGCGCGACGGTCACCCGGACATGGCGGTGGCGACCTCGAAGACGTTCCGCTCGCTCGCACGCATCTGTGGTGCCGCGCCGAGCGGGGAGGGGCTGCGGGTGCGCCGCGAGCTGCGGCTGGCCGAGCTGCGCGACTGGATCCCGAAGCTGTTGGAGATGTCGCTCGAGGAGCTCTCCGAGCTGCCCGGTGTCAGCCCGTCGCGGGCCCATCAGATCGTGCCCGGTGCGCTGGTCGCCGAGGCCTGCCTCGACATCTTCGACGTACCCGCCTTCGAGATCTGCCCGTGGGCGCTGCGTGAGGGTCTGATCCTCGACCGCCTCGACCACCTGTCCTTCATCGGCAGTTCCGATTCTGGAAGGTCCGACTAGGAGGCCCCGCGATGATCTCGCTGTCGACGTCCTCGACCTACCCCGAGTCGACCGCCCACGGCTTCGCCTACGCGGCCGAGGTGGGATACGACGGGGTCGAGGTGATGGTCGGCATCGACGCGCTGTCGCAGCAGACCCATGCGGTCAAGCAGCTCGCCGAGCACCACGGCCTACCCATCGTCGCGATCCACGCGCCGACCCTGCTGTTCACCCAGCAGGTCTGGGGCTTCGAGCCCTGGGGCAAGCTCGAGCGGTCGGCCGAGATGGCCGTCGAGGTCGGTGCGGGGGTGGTCGTCGTACATCCGCCGTTCCGCTGGCAGCGCGAGTACGCGGCCGGTTTCGTGGAGGGGATCGCCACGCTGGAGCGCTCGACCGGGCTGCGGTTCGCGGTGGAGAACATGTATCCGTGGCGTGCGGCCAAGCGCGCCACGCAGATGTACCTGCCCCACTGGGACCCCTCGACCGAGGACTACGCCAACACCACCATCGACCTCTCCCACGCCGCGATCGCCGGCGACGATGTGATCGAGATGGCGAAGCGGCTCGGGTCGCGGCTGCGGCACATCCACCTCACCGACGGCTCCGGCTCGGCCAAGGACGAGCATCTCGTGCCCGGGCGGGGCCACATGGGCGCCGACCGCTTCCTGCGCCATCTGGCCGCCTCGGGGTTCGACGGCGAGATCGTCCTCGAGATCAGCACCCGACGTGCCCACTCCCGCGCCGAGCGCGTCGCGGCCCTCCGCGAGTCGCTCGAGTTCGCGCGGAAGCACTTCCAGGTCTGACCTTCGCTGGTCGAGGCACCCGTCAGTCGTGGGCGGCGAGCCAGGACCAGGTGAGCGAGGTCAGGGCGAGGACGAGGACGGCGGTGGCGACGCCCCACCAGCCGACGACGTACGCGTAGCCGAGCAGCCAGCCGAAGAGGCTGGAGCCGCCGTAGTAGAAGAGGTTGTAGAGAGCGCTGGCCTGGGCCTTTCCGACCCGGGCGCGGGCGCCGACCCAGCCCGAAGCGACGCCGTGGGCGCCGAAGAAGCCCGTGGTGAGGACGAACAGGCCGGCCAGGACCATCGCCAGGTTGTCGGGGAAGGTCATCACGACGCCGACGATCGTGATGACGACGCAGGTAAGCATCACCTTTCGCCGCCCGTGGGTGGCGGCCAGCCGGCCCGCGACCGACGAGGAGACGGTGCCGCCGAGATAGGCGAAGAAGATCTGGCTCGAGATCGCCACCGGGAGCCCGAAGGGCTCGCGTTCGAGGCGGAACCCCAGATAGTTGTACGTCGCCACGAACCCGCCCATCAGCAGTGCTGCCTGCCCGTAGAGAACGAGCATGCCCGGGTCGCGGAGGTTGGCGAGCACCCCCTCGCGTACGGACGTGGTCGGCCTGCCGACCGGGCGGACCCAGCCCTGGGCGCGCGGGATCAGGGTGATGGCGATGATCGCGGCGATCGCCGAGAGGACGCCGCCGGCGGTGACGCCCAGTCGCCAGCCGCCGAGGTCGGCGAACGGCCCGGTGATGACCCGGCCGAGGAGGCCGCCGACGGTGGTGCCGGAGATGTAGATGGCCGCGGCGAGGCTGACGTGGCGTACGTGGATCTCCTCGGCCAGATAGGCGACCGCGAGGGCGGGTACGCCGCCGAGCGCGAGGCCTTCGAGGCTGCGCAGGACGAGGAGCGAGGTGAAGCCGGGGGCGAGCGGGGTGAGCAGGCCGAGGACGAGCGAGATCGAGAGCGCGATCTTCATCGCCGGCGCCCGGCCGATGCGGTCGGCGACCCACGACCAGCCGAGGACGCTGACCGCGAGGCCGAGCGTCGCGGTGGAGACGGTGAGCGCGGCCGAGGCCTCGTTGACCTCGAGCGCGTGCGCGACGGTGGGGAGGATGCCCTGGGTGGAGTACATCTGCCCGAAGGTCGCGATCCCGGCGGCGAAGAGGCCGATCAGGATCCGCCGGTAGCCGCTGCTGCCGGCATCGTGCCCGACCCACGGGTGGGTCAGGGAGGCATCGACGGACATCGTTCTCACGGTAAAGCAGGTGTTGTGGGTGGGTGAAGCCGCGGCGTACGTGAGATATCTCTACTCTGGGGGCGATGTCAGTGCTGACGGATCGGCTGTCCGATCGACTCTCGACGCGTCTCGTCGGTGTCGACGTGGCGCGGTGCCTGGCGTTGCTGGGGATGATGGCGACGCACGTGCTCGACCCGGTCGACGCCTCCGGGGAGCTGACCAGGATCCAGGCCGTCGCCGGTGGCCGGTCCGCAGCGCTCTTCGCGGTGCTCGCCGGGGTCAGCCTGGCGCTGATGACCGGACGTCAGGAGCCGGTGCGCGGGCGCGTGCTCGCGTCACGGTCGCTGGGGCTGGTCGCGCGGGCCGTGCTGATCGCCGCGCTCGGGCTGGTGCTCGGGTCGCTCGGCACCAACATCGCGATCATCCTGACCTACTACGGGGTGCTGTTCCTGCTCGCCATCCCGTTCCTCGGGCTGCGGGCGCGGTGGTTGTGGCTGCTCGGTGTGCTCTGGATCGTCGTCGGGCCGCTGTTGTCGCAGGTCATCCGGCCGTTGCTGCCGCCGCGGCAGTTCTCCAGCCCGGAGCCGTCGCAGCTGCTGGAGCCGGGCCGGCTGCTCGCCGAGCTGCTCTTCACCGGCTACTACCCGGCCGTCCCATGGCTGGCCTACGTGCTGATCGGGATGGCAATCGGCCGTGTCGATCTGCGCAACCGGCTCGTGGTCTCGATGCTCTGGACGGGTGGCGTCATCATCTCCGTCTCGGCCACCTGGCTCTCGGGGAGGCTGACCCGGCTGCCATCGGTGGCCGAGGTGCTGCTGCGTACCTATCCGGAGCTGGACATCGACGGCGCTCTGATCGCGATGAGCCACGGTCTCTACGGGCAGACGCCGGTCGACGGTGGCTGGCAGTGGCTGCTGATCGTCGCGCCGCACTCCTCCACGCCGTTCGACCTGGCCCAGACGATCGGCACCTCGATGTTCGCCATCGGAGCCTGCCAGATGATCGCGCTGCGGCTGTCGGACCGGTGGCGGGCAGGGATGGCGGTGCTGTTCGGCGCCGGCACGATGACCCTCACCCTCTACACGCTGCACGTGGTGATGAAGACCGATGCGGTCTGGCCGCCGGAGAGGCCCGACACGTACGTCTTCCACGTGCTCGTCGTGATGACGATCGGCGCGGTCGTCACCGCGTGGGGCCGTCCGGGTCCGCTCGAATGGCTCGTCGGCCGTCCCGCGGCCTGGTTGCGCCGAACAGAGCCTCGCACCGAGCTGCCGTCGTCGGGTTAGCGTGCTTCCATGAGCACGAAGGCACCGCGAGGGCGCAGGCCCGGTTCGCCGGACACACGGGCGGCGATCCTGGCCGCGGCTCGGCAGCGCTTCGCGCAGCAGGGGTACGCCGCGACCTCCGTCCGCGGGATCGCGACCGCCGCCGGGGTCGACTCTGCCCTGGTGCACCACTACTTCGGCACCAAGGAGGACCTCTTCGTCGCCTCGCTGGAGCTGCGCGTCGACCCACGAGACGTCGTGCCCGTGGTCGCCGCCGGGGGCCGCGACGGTGTGGGGGAGCGGCTCGTACGTCTCCTGCTGAGCGTCTGGGACGACGAGGAGTCCCGGCTCCCGCTGATGGCGTTGATGCGCAGCGCTTTCGAGCCGGAGGGGAAGGCTCTGGTGCCGGATGCCTTCGGCCGGCTGATCCTGGCTCCGGTCAGTGAGGCCCTCGAGCTCGATGAACCCGAGCGGCGGATCACGCTGGTGGCCTCGCAGCTGGTCGGGCTCGTCGCGCTTCGCTACATCGCCCGGATCGAGCCGCTCGCGTCGGCTCCGGTGGACACGCTGGTGGCGACGTACGCGCCGGTGGTCCAGGGCTATCTGATCGGGCCTTTGCCGTAGTCCTCTTGCGTGCGGCGCCCCGTCGTGCCACATTTCATCATGTGATGAATAACGTGGTGGAGGCATCCGGTCTCCGAGTCGTGCGCGGGAAGCGTGAGGTCCTCCATGGCCTCGACTTCTCCATCCGGGCAGGCGAGGTCACCGGGTTGCTCGGGCCGTCCGGGTGCGGCAAGACGACGCTGATGCGGGCCCTGGTCGGTGTGCAGGCGAAGGTCACCGGGAACCTCACCGTCCTCGGCAGCCCGGCGGGCTCGGCCGCGCTGCGCCCACGGATCGGGTACGTCACCCAGGCGGCCAGCGTCTATGACGACCTGACGGTCACCGAGAACCTGAGGTTCTTCACCCGGGTGCTCGGTGCGCCGATGTCGTCGGTCTCCGAAGCCATCGAGACGGTCGACCTCGTCGACCACAAGGACCAGGTCGTACGCGATCTCTCCGGTGGTCAGCGCTCGCGGGTCGGGCTCGCCGCCGCGCTGCTCGGTTCGCCGGACCTGCTGGTGCTCGACGAGCCGACCGTCGGCCTCGACCCGGTGCTTCGCGAGCAGCTGTGGGGCACCTTTCGGGACCTGGCCGCCGCAGGCGCGGCGGTCATCGTCTCCAGCCACGTGATGGACGAGGCCGATCGCTGCGACCGGCTGCTGCTGATGCGCGACGGAGCCTTCCTCGCCGACGGCAGCCCTGCCGAGATCAAGCAGAAGGCGAGCGCCGACGACATCGAGCACGCCTTCCTGACCCTGGTGAAGGGAGCGGCACGATGAGCCTGCGACGAACCCTGGCCGTGGCCGGGCGGGTCCTCGCCCAGATCCGGCGCGACCACCGCACCCTGGTGATGCTGGTGGTCCTTCCGACGCTGCTGATGACCCTGCTGTGGTGGATGTACGAGGATTCGCCCGCGCCGATCTTCGACCGGATCGGCCCGGCCCTGCTGGCGATCTTCCCGTTCATCGTGATGTTCCTGGTCACCTCGGTGACCACGCTGCGCGAACGCTCTTCCGGGACGCTCGAGAGGCTGCTGGCGATGCCGCTGGGCAAGGGCGACTTCCTGCTCGGCTACGCGCTGGCGTTCGGGCTGCTCGCCGCGGTCCAGTCCGGCGTGGCCGTCGGGGTCAGCGTGGGTCTGCTGGGACTGGAGATCAGCGGCTCGGTCGCTCTGCTCGTGGTCGTCGCGATCGTCGACGCCGTCCTCGGCACCGCGCTCGGGCTGCTCGTCTCGGCCTTCGCCACCACCGAGTTCCAGGCCGTGCAGTTCATGCCGGCGATCGTCGTCCCGCAGATCCTCCTCTGCGGCCTGCTCGTACCGCGCGAGTCGCTGCCCGCGGTCCTGGAGGCCATCTCCGACGTCCTCCCGCTCTCCTACGCCGTCGACGCGATGACCCACCTCGTCACCTCCACCGACACCGGCGAGGTCTGGACCGACCTGGCCGTCGTCGCCGGGTTCGTCGTGGCCGGCCTCGCCCTCGGCTCGGCGACGCTGCGGCGACGTACTCCCTAACTGCCGAGGCGTCACCCGCGTCGGCCGAGAGGTCACCCGCGTCGGCCGAGAGGTCGCCCGCGTCGGCCGAGAGGTCGCCCGCGTCGGCCGAGGCGTCGCTTGCGTTGGCCGAGATGGCAGCGATGACGCTTCGGCCGACGGGAGCGACGCTTCGACCGACCGGCCTGACGCTTCGGCCGACGGGGCTGACGCTTCGACCGACCGGCCTGACGCTTCGGCCGACGGGGCTGACGCTTCGACCGACCGGCCTGACGCTTCGGCCGACGGGGCTGACGCTTCGGCCGACGGGGGTGACTTCTCGGCCGGGTTGTGAGGCGGTGAGCGGAAGTTGACGGAAGGGGTACGGAGGGCGGATCGACGCGAAACGTTGACACCGGAATGTAGAGGTCGCCAGTCCCCGACCCGAAACGGTGTGAGTACGCGTGACCGACACCCACTGTCCTTACTGCAGCTTGCAGTGCGGGATGACCCTTTCACGCAGAGGGCCGCGCCTGGAGGTCAGTGAGAGATCGTTCCCGGTGAACGAGGGTGCCTTGTGCCGCAAGGGGTGGACGGCGGCGGGGCTGCGCGGGAGCCGCGAGCGGCTCACCACCCCGATGGTGCGCGACCGGGCGACGGGGGAGTGGAGCGCGGCGACCTGGGACGAGGCCCTCGATCTCGTTGCCTCGAAGCTCGCCGACCTGCGGGAGACCCACGGTGCCGACGCCAATGCCGTCTTCGGCGGTGGCGGGCTGACCAACGAGAAGGCGTACCAGCTCGGGAAGTTCGCCCGGGTCGCCCTCGGCACCTCCCAGATCGACTACAACGGCCGCTGGTGCATGTCCTCGGCGGCCTCGGCCGGCAACCAGGCCTTCGGCGTCGACCGCGGCCTGCCGTTCCCGCTGGCCGACATCGAGAAGACCGACGTCTGCGTGCTCGTCGGCTCCAACCTCGCCGAGACGATGCCGCCGGCGGCCCGCCACCTCGACCGGCTGCGTGAGAACGGTGGCAAGGTCGTCGTCATCGACCCGCGGCTGACCGCGACCGGCGAGCGCGCCGACCTCTTCCTCCAGCCGGTACCCGGCACCGACCTGCCCCTCGCGCTCGGCGTCCTGCACCTGCTCGACGCGGCCGGCGCGGTCGACGAGGACTACATCGCCGAGCGGACCACAGGCTTCGAGGACGTACGCCGCTCCGTGGCTGCCTGGTGGCCGGAGATGGTCGAGCGGGTCAGTGGGGTCGAGGCCGTGCAGCTGCGCGAGCTGGCTTCCATGCTGGCGAACGCGGAGAAGGTCATGGTCCTGACCGCGCGCGGCGCCGAGCAGCACGCCCAGGGCACTGCCACCGTCCTGGCCTGGCTCAACGTGGCGCTCGCGCTCGGCATGCCCGGAAAGGCGCACGCCGGCTACGGCTGCCTGACCGGCCAGGGCAACGGCCAGGGTGGCCGCGAGCACGGCCAGAAGGCTGACCAGCTTCCCGGCTACCGGATGATCGACGACCCCGCCGCCCGGACCCACGTCGCAGCGGTCTGGGGCATCGACCCCGAGACCCTCCCCGGCAAGGGCCGCTCCGCCTACGAGCTCCTCGACGCGCTCGGCACCCCCGAGGGACCCAAGAGCCTCATCGTCTTCGGCTCCAACATCGTCGTCTCCGCCCCCAACGCCACCCACATCACGTCGCGGCTGGCAGACCTCGATCTGCTGGTCGTCGCCGACATGGTGATGAGCGAGACCGCAGCGCTGGCGGATGTGGTCCTGCCGGTGACCCAATGGGCCGAGGAGACCGGCACCATGACCAACCTCGAGGGCCGGGTCATCCTGCGCAACCAGGCGATCAGCGCGCCCGACGGGGTCAAGAACGACCTCGACATCATCACCGGCCTCGCCACCCGCCTCGGTGCCGCCTCGACCTGGTCGACAGATCCCGAGGAGATCTTCGAAGAGCTCCGCGCGGCCTCGAAGGGCGGCAAGGCCGACTACAGCGGCATCACCTACGACCGCATCCGCGACGAGGACGGCGTCTTCTGGCCCTGCCCGGAGGAGAGCGAGGGCACTCCGCGCCTCTTCGCCGACTCCTTCTTCCACACCGACGGCCGCGCCCGCTTCATCGACGTCGCCCACCGTGGCCCGGCCGAGAAGCCGAGCGCCGACTACCCGCTCCACCTGACCACCGGCCGGGTGCTCGCCCAGTACCAGTCCGGTGCCCAGACCCGGCGGATCAAGGACCTCCCCGACGAGGGCGCCTTCGTCGAGCTCCACCCGCTGCTGGCCGACCGGGTCGGGGCCCACGACGGCGACCCGGTCGTCGTACGCACCCCGCGCGGCGAGATGAAGGCACCCGCGCGGATCGTGACCACGATCCGCCCAGACACGGTCTTCGTACCGTTCCACTGGGTCGGCGCCAACAAGCTCACCAACGACGCCCTCGACCCGTCGAGCCGGATGCCGGAGTTCAAGGTCTGCGCCGCGGCGGTGACGGCATGAGCGCCGAAATCGTCGGTCGAGCCGCGAGCGAAGCGAGCGTGTCGAGACCAACACAGTCGCGTACGAACCGTGTTGGTCTCGACACGGATTCGCTCGTGCCTCACGAATCCGGCTCGACCAGCGGGAGGATCGTCATCATCGGTGGCGGCATGGCCGCGGCGCGGCTCGTCGAGGGACTGGTCGCGCGTGGCCTGGGCCCGCAGACGACGGTGCTCGCGGAGGAGCAGCACGCTCCGTACAACCGGATCCTGCTCTCCGCCGTGCTCGAGGGCACCCACCGTCCCGGGGCGCTCGCGCTGCGCGAGAAGCAGTGGTACGCCGACAAGGGAGTCGACCTCCGCCTGGACAGCCTCGTGGTCGACATCCACAGGGACACCAAGACGGTCGAGCTGGCCGACCGGACGCGGATCGCCTACGACGCCGTCGTGCTCGCGACCGGCGCCATCCCCAGCCTGCCGCCGATCCGCGGCGTGGTGCGGATGGACGGTTCGCTGGACCCGCGGGTGCAGGCGTTCCGCAGCCTCGACGACTGCGCGCGGCTGCTCGCTCTGCTCCATGAACAGGGCCTCCACGACCACCCGCGCAGCGCGGTGATCGTCGGCGGTGGTCTGCTCGGGCTCCAGGTCGCCCGCGCCCTGGCGGTCCGCGGCATCGAGACCGAGATCGTCGAGGGTCGCGACCACCTGCTCAGCAGCCAGGTCGACGCGTCGGCCGGCAAGGTGCTCAAGCGGTCGATGGCCAAGCTCGGCACCCAGGTCTACCTCGGCGCCCGCGCGACCAGGCTGACCGACGAGGGCCTCAAGCTCGACAACGGCTACACCCTCGAGACCGACCTGGTGGTGCTCACCGCCGGCGGCCGCCCGCGAGCCAACCTCGCCCGCCGCGCCGAGCTCACCGTCAACCGCGGCATCGTCGTCGACGACCAGCTGCGCAGCATCGACGACCCGGACGTCTACGCGATCGGCGACTGCGCCGAGCACAACGCGACCGTGACCGGCTTCGTCTCGCCGGCGTGGGAGCAGGCCGGGGTCCTCGCCGACGTCCTCGCCGGCAACCAGGCGGTCTACGAAGGCCACCGGGTTGTCGCTCGCCTGCGCGCCACCGACCTCGACGTCTGCGTCCTCGGCGAGCCCCAGAACGAGAAGGGCGAGGTCGTCGAGATCGCCAACCCGGTCAAGGGAACCCATCGCAAGCTGGTCGTACGCGACGGCCGCATCGTCGCGGGCGCCCTCGTCGGTGACCTGAGCCGGGTCGGCCTGATCACCCAGGCCTTCGACCGGCAGACGGTGCTCGGCGAGCACGAGGCCGGGCAGCTGCTGCTCCCCGAGCCGTCCAACAGTCCGCGTCCGGAGCTCCCCGACGACGCGGAGGTCTGCGCCTGCGCCGGTGTCAGCGCCGGCCGGATCCGGGCGTGCCGGTCGCTCGAGGACGTACGCGACACCACTCGTGCCACCACCGGATGCGGTGGCTGCGCGCCGACAGTGCGTCAGCTCCTGGCCACTCGGCCCAGCGGCACTCAGCTCAGTGCTAGCCCGATCAACAACGGGAAGCTCAGTATGGAAGGAACTACGTCATGAGCCCTCACCTCCGCAAGAAGGTCGTCGTCGTCGGCCACGGCATGGTCGGTCACCGCTTCGTGACCGCGGCCATCGAGCGCGGCCTGACCGAGACCCACGACATCGTGGTCTTCGGTGAGGAGCCGCGCCCGGCGTACGACAGGGTCGCCCTCACCAGCTTCTTCGAGGTCGGCGCCGAGGCACTCTCCTTCCTGCCCTCCGGCGTCTACGAGGACCCGCGGGTCACCCTGCGCACCAGCACGAGCGTCGTCGAGATCGATCCCGCCGCCCAGACGGTGATGCTCGCCGACGGCGAGGAGATGGCGTACGACGAGCTCGTGCTCGCCACCGGAGCGGCGCCGTTCGTGCCGCCGGTGCCGGGGTCGGAGCTCGGGAACGTCTTCGTCTACCGCACGATCGAGGACCTCGAGGCGATCCGCGAGGCCGCGAAGACCGCGAAGTCCGGGGCCGTGATCGGCGGTGGCCTGCTCGGGCTGGAGGCCGCCAACGCGCTGCACCAGCTCGGCGTCGAGACCCACCTGGTCGAGCTCGCGCCGCGGCTGATGGCCGTACAGGTCGACGACGCCGGCGGCAACACGCTCAAGCGCCACATCGAGAAGCTCGGCCTCACCGTGCACACCGGAGTGATGACGGAATCAATCTCGACAGGCTCGATCCAGCGGATCTCGCCGGACTCCGCGGTCGAGATCTCGGTCGTGGACGAGGACGAGAGCGGCGTGCTCGACGGCAAGGTCAGCGCGCTGAAGTTCAAGGACGTCGAGGAGCCGCTGGCGATCGACATGCTCGTCTTCTCGGCCGGCATCCGGCCGCGCGATGCGCTCGCCCGCGCTGCCGGCCTGGACCTGGCCGAGCGCGGCGGAGTGCTGGTCGACGAGCAGTGCCGTTCCTCCGACCCGCATGTGTGGGCGGTCGGCGAGTGCGCCGCGCCCGGCGGCAGGATGTACGGCCTGGTGGCTCCCGGCTACGACATGGCCGAGGTCGTCGCCGACGCGCTGCTCGGCGGTGCCGGCACCTTCACCGGCGCCGACATGTCGACCAAGCTCAAGCTGCTCGGTGTCGACGTCGCGAGCTTCGGTGACGCGCACGGCACCACCGACGAGTGCCTCGAGCTGACCTACTCCGACGCCGTCGCCGGTGTCTACAAGAAGCTCGTGATCAGCGAGGACGGCACCCGCCTGCTCGGCGGTGTGCTGGTCGGCGACGCGAGCGCCTACGGCCTGCTGCGGCCGATGGTCGCCTCGGGCATGATGCTTCCGGAGAACCCGGAGGAGCTGATCCTCCCCCAGTCCAGTGGCGGTGGGGGAGGCATCCAGCTTCCGCCGGAGGCACAGATCTGCTCGTGCAACAACGTCACCCGCGGTGACATCGAGGCGGCCGTCGACAACGGCTGCGAGAGCGCCGCGGACGTCACCAAGTCGACCAAGGCCGGGAGCACCTGTGGTTCCTGCAAGGTGCAGGTGAAGAAGATCGTCGAGGACTACTTCACCGCCCAGGGCAAGACCGTCGACACGAGTCTGTGCGAGCACTTCAAGATGACCCGCGCCGAGCTCTTCGACGTGGTCCTGATCCATGGCTACAAGACCTTCGACCAGATCATCGAGGCCCACGGCACCGGCCGCGGCTGCGACCTGTGCAAGCCCGCCGTCGCGAGCATCCTGGCGAGCCAGCTCAACGGGCACGTGCTGGCCAAGGAGAACCGCAAGCTCCAGGACACCAACGACGCCTACCTGGCCAACCTCCAGAAGAACGGCTCCTACTCGGTCGTCCCGCGCATCCCCGGCGGCGAGATCACGCCCGAGGGCCTGATCGTGATCGGCGAGGTGGCCAAGGACTTCGGCCTCTACACCAAGATCACCGGCGGCCAGCGCATCGACATGTTCGGTGCCCGGATGGAGGACCTTCCGGCGATCTGGAAGCGCCTGGTCGACGCCGGGTTCGAGTCGGGCCACGCGTACGGGAAGTCCCTGCGGACCGTGAAGTCCTGCGTCGGCTCGACCTGGTGCCGCTACGGTGTCCAGGACTCTGTCGGCCTCGCGATCATGCTGGAGACCCGCTACCGCGGGCTGCGCTCGCCGCACAAGCTCAAGGGTGGCGTCTCCGGGTGCGCCCGTGAGTGCGCGGAGGCCCGCGGCAAGGACTTCGGTGTCATCGCCACCGAGAAGGGCTGGAACCTGTACGTCGGCGGCAACGGTGGCGCCATCCCGGCCCACGCCCAGCTGCTCGCCGGTGACCTGAGCACCGAGGAGCTGGTCAGCTACCTCGACCGCTTCCTCATGTACTACGTGCGAACCGCCGACCGCCTCCAGCGCACCTCGACCTGGATCGACTCCCTCGACGGTGGCCTGGAACGGGTCCGCGAGGTCGTGGTCGACGACGTCCTCGGCCTGGGCACCGAGCTCGAGGCCGCGATGGCGCGCCACACCGAGACGTACTTCGACGAGTGGAAGGCCACCCTCGAGGACCCGGAGAAGCTGCGCCGGTTCGTCTCCTTCGTCAACGCCCCCGACATCCCCGACCCCAACATCTCCTTCGGATCCACCCGAGGCCAGATCGTCCCGGAGGTCGGCGAGGAGCCAGCCGCCGTCGGCCCGGTCTCGCTCGGCGCCTCGATCCCTGTCGGAATGCCCACCATGGAGGAGTCGCGATGACCGAGACCCAGACCCAGACCGTGACGTACATCGCCGTCTGCCGCCTCGACGACATCGACCCGGAGACGGGCATCGCCGCGCTGGTACGCGGGGAGGCCGTCGCCGTCTTCCGTACCCTCGACGACCGGGTCTTCGCGTTGTCGAACTTCGACCCGTACGGCCACGCCTCGGTGCTCGCCCGCGGGATCGTCGGGACGCGTGGTGAGGTGCCGTTCGTGGCCTCGCCGCTCCTCAAGCAGCCGTTCTCGCTGGAGAGCGGCCAGTGCCTCGACGATCCGTCGGTGTCGGTCGCGACCTACGAGGTCGACGTCGTCGACGGAGAGATCCGGGTCGGCGCCCGGCGATGACGAACGCGGCACAAATGATCCAGGGGACCTACGATTCCGATGTGGACACTGGCGCGTTGAGCGGCTTCCGCGTCGGCGTGACCGCGGCGCGGAAGGCCGAGGAGCAGATCAACCTGCTCGAGAGGCGGGGAGCCCAGGTGGTCTGGGCGCCCGCGCTCTCCGTCGACCCCAACCGGGTCGACGCCGGCGCGCTGCGTGTGGTGACCGAGCAGATCATCGGCCAGAAGATCGACATGTTCCTGGCCACGACCGGCATCGGGACCCGTACGTGGTTCGACGCCGCGGAGGAGTGGGGACTGCTCGACCGGCTCTTGGAGACGCTCGGCGGCGCCGAGATCCTGGCCCGTGGACCGAAGTCGGTCGGGGCGATCCGGCGGCGCGGGCTGCGAGAGCTGTGGGCACCGGAGTCGGAGGAGTTCGACGACGTCCTGGAGCATCTGCGCGGCCGCGACCTGACCGGCAAGCGGATCGTGGTGCAGGAGCACGGGCAGTCGCTGTCGATGGTCGCGCACGCTCTGACCCGGCAGGGCGCCGAGGTCATCAACGTGGTCGTCTACCGGGTCGAGTCGGCAGCGGACCCCGAACCGATGTTTCGGCTGGTCGAGACGTTGACCGACGGCGAGCTGGACGCGGTCACCTTCACCTCCGCGCCGGCTGTGGCCGCGTTCATGCAGGCCGCCGGGTCGGTGGGCCTGCGCGACGAGGTCGTGGCGGCGTTCCAGGCCGATGTGGTCGCGGCCTGCGTCGGTCCGGTGACCGCCGCCGCCTTCGAGATGTGGGGCGTACCCACCATGATCCCCGACCGCTCCCGCACCGCGGCCATGGTCAAGATGCTCCAGACCGAGCTGCCGCTGCGCCGCGAGGGCCTGCTCATCGAGCTCACCGGCGGTAACCAGCTGCTGCTCCACGGCGACGCGGTGATCCTCGACGGCGCCGAGGTGAAGCTCTCGCCGGCGCCCGCCGCCGTCCTGGGTGCTCTCGTCGCCAACCCCGGCATCGTCGTCTCCCGGCAGGCTCTGCTCGCCATGCTCCCCTCCGGCACCGCCGGCTCCGAGCACGCGGTCGAGATGGCGGTCGCCCGGCTCCGCTCGGCGCTCGGCACCAAGACCATCCAGACCGTCGTGAAGCGCGGCTACCGGCTGGCGGTGGGCTCATGAGGCTCGTCGTCGTCGCCCACGGCACCCGGCAGCTGCTCGGCAACGCGGTCGCCTCGATCATCGCCAAGCGCGCCGGCCGCGTGCTGGGGATGGAGTCGAAGGCTGCGTACGTCGAGCTCTGCGAGCCGTTGCTGACCGACGTTCTGGCCGACGCTCAGCCGTCGGTCGTGGTCCCGCTGCTGCTCTCGACCGGGTATCACGTCAAGGTCGACCTGCCGCAGGCCGCCGAAGGGCTGCCGGTGGTGATGGGCCGAGCGCTCGGACCGGACCCGCTGCTCGCCTCCGCGCAGGTCTCCCGGCTGGTCGCCGCCGGCGCGGTCCCCGGACAGCCCGTCGTCCTGGTCGCCGCCGGCTCCAACGACCCCTCGGCCCGCGCCGACATCGCGGCGGCCGGTCAGATGCTGGAGAAGGCCTGGCGTGGTCCGGTCAGGGTCGCCACCGTCTCCGGCTCCGGCGCCCCGGCCATCGACCAGGTCGTACGCTCCGGCGACGCCGTCTCGCCCTACCTGCTCGCGCCCGGCTTCTTCTCCGACCTGGTCCGCTCGCGTGCCTCGGCCGCGGGTGCCGAGGTCGTCGCCGACGTCATCGGCCCGCACCCCGACGTGATCGAGCTGGTCGTGCACCGCGCTGCGGCGCTCCTCGCGGAGGAGCGTTCCGCGCAGGCCGGTTAACCGCTGGTCGAGCCGCCGGAGCCGCTAGGCGGAGGCGTGGGGGGGCCCCCACGGGGACCAGCACGGGGGCTGGGGCCGGGTGGTGTGGGCAGC